>JAOZPY010000328.1 GCA_029932495.1 Desulfobacterales bacterium | reverse complement strand
AAACCGTTTGTCTTCAATGGCGATCACCCGGGCGCCGTGGTCGGCCAGAATCATCGAGCAGTATGGGCCGGGCAGCAGGCGGGAGAGATCAATGACGGTAACTCCTGATAAAGCTCCTTTGGACATTTATAAATTCCTCTTTCATTTTGTTTACGCTCAATTTATGTTTTACCTGAATTGAGCGCTTGTCAAGGTTGCCGCAGATACAAGGAAGATGTCGCTGGGCAATAGTCACCTATGCCCGATGGCATCTGACACAGTAGATGCAGCAAGATCGGCAATCCCGCAAGGTTTCAAATTTTAAAAATAAAAATCGAAAGAATTCATTGAAAATAGAAAAACCTCTTTAAAATTTGAAATGCTCAGTTTAGGTTTTATTTTCCTTTGAATACAGGCTCCCGTTTTTCCATGAACGCCGTGATGGCTTCCACCACATCCTCGGAGGGCAGGGCGGCGGCATTTTTCTGGGCCACATAATGCAGCCCGGCGCTGATGCCGTTGTCCCGACTGTGCAAAATCACCTCCTTGGTGCCCTGGACCGCCATCGGCGGGCAGCGGACAATCTGTCCGGCAATTTTTTGAGCTTCAACATACAGGCTGTCCTGATCGTTGCACAATTGTGTGATCAGGCCCATTTGCAGGGCCTCGGCGGCCGTGAAATCCCGTCCTGTCAATGCCAGCTCCATAAAACGCCCGTAACCGATGATATACGGTAGCCGTTGCAGGGTGCCCAGGTCGGCGATGATGCCGACGCGGGTCTCCCGGATGCTGAAAACGGCATCTTTGGAGGCCAGTCGGATATCACAGGCGCTGATCAGATCAATGCCGCCGCCGATGCAGTGACTGTGGATTGCTGCGATAATCGGTTTGCGGCAGCGTTCCAGGGCGGTCAGGCCTTTTTGCAACTGCAGAATGTTGCGCCGCGTATTTTCTCTCTGGTCAGCCGCCGTACCGCTGAGCAGTGAGGCGGCCTCCTGAAGATCGGTGCCGGCGGTAAAGCTTTTTCCCTCGGCTTTGATGATCACCGCACGGATGTCGGTGTCCTGATCGCATTTTTCAATATGCTCTGCCAGGGATTTGAAAAAAGAAGCGCCCATGGTGTTGCGTTTTTCAGGGCGATTCAACGTCAGCCAGGCCACATGGGCATCAACTTCGAGTTTGAAGGGGGTGCTGTCAGTCATGGGCAGTCCTTTCTTTAAGCCTTATTGATGATTGTTGTATGGAGGAAATTAGTTGAAATGCCGCTGAAAGTCAAATGCGATGTTAATGGGTGCAAACTAATTGACCTTCCAGAGGCGATGGCATATAAAAACCTAACCGCAGAGCGCAGAGAAAAAGCGATCGTCCGGCTGCGCCGGAACAGCCAAAGTATTTTGTCTCTTTGCGTTTTCTGCATACTCTGCGGTTAATTTGAAAAAACCTGCCATACGTAACCGTATTTATGAAAAAATACATTTAGCGGGATAGTTTATGAAAATTACAAGCATTCAGCTGGAAATTGGTGACCGGTCCAAGGATGAAAATATCTCCCATGCCCACCGCATGATCGACCGGGCACCCGACAGCGACCTGATTGTGTTGCCAGAAATCTGGCCCTGCGGTTATTTTTCGTTTAATCGCTACCGGGATGAAAGCGAGCCGGTTGACGGCCCGACAATTGAGGGGTTACGCCAAAAGGCCCGCGAACGCAACTGTCACATCCTTATGGGCAGTTTTATCGAAAATGAGGGTGGACGGTTGTACAATAGCACGTTGTTGCTGGACCCCCAGGGAGAAATCGTCACCCGCTACCGCAAAATCCATCTTTTCGGCTACCAGTCCGAGGAACGGCGGTTGCTAACGCCCGGCCGGGAGGTGGTTGTCACCCGCACCCCTTGGGGGGTGAGCGGGTTTTCGACCTGCTATGACCTGCGTTTTCCGGAGCTGTTTCGCCGTATGGTGGACCTGGGTGCGGAGTTTTTCTTAATCCCATCGGCTTGGCCCCTGGCCCGGCTGGATGCCTGGCGGCTGTTCAACCGTGCCCGGGCCCACGAAAATCTGGCCTGGCTTGTTTCCTGCAATTGTGCGGGAACCAACGCCGGCAGCCGCTATGCCGGCCACAGTATGATCGTCGACCCCCTGGGTCGGGTGATTGCCGAAGGCGGGCAAGACGAGCAGCTGGTGACAGCGCAAATCGATCCGCAGCTCGTAAAATCGACGCGCCGGCAGTTCAGTGCACTGGATGACCGGGTTGCCGAACTCCGGTAGCCGCCCGGCGTCAGGACCAATGAATTGCAGAATTGAATACAAAAAAAGAAAACCTTCCAATGCGTGTTGCCGAAAATTCTGCCCCTTCCCGGGTACAATCCGCCGCCGGCGTCGTATATGCGGGCCTGGCCTTTTTAATCTGGGGCTTTAGTCCTGCTTACTGGAAGGCCCTGGGAGCCGTGCCGGCTCTGGAAATCATCGCCCACCGGGTCATATGGTCGTTTGCCTTTCTGCTGCCCATTGTTTTTCTGACGAAGCAGGGGCACGAATTTGTGGCCGCCGTCAAGAATCACCGCACGTTTCTGGTACTGCTGTGTACGGCCGTTCTGGTCGGGGGCAACTGGCTGCTGTATGTCTGGGCCATAAACCACAATCAACTCCTCCAGGGCAGTCTGGGCTATTACATCAATCCCCTGGTCAACGTGGTGCTGGGGATGCTGTTTTTAAAAGAACGTCTGCGTCTGCCGCAGACTGCAGCCGTGCTGCTGGCCGCCGCCGGAGTCATCTACCTGACTGTCAGCTACGGTATTTTTCCATGGATTTCCCTGACGCTGGCCATGCTGTTCGGCTGCTACGGTCTGATCCGCAAGGTGGCACCGGTGAGCTCCTTGGTGGGACTTGCCGTGGAAACCATGCTGCTTTCATTGGCTGCACTGCCATACCTGATCTATCTGGCGGCCACCCGGGCTGGATTTTTTTTACGTGCCGGGATCAAGATTGATCTGCTGTTTCTCGGAACGCCTCTGGTCACCGCCGTGCCTTTGCTGCTTTTTACCCTGGGCGCGCGGCGCATCAATCTTTCCACCGTGGGACTGATGCAGTACATTGCGCCCAGCGGTATGTTCCTGCTGGCCGTGCTGGCATATCATGAGCCTTTTACGCGGGCCCAGTTGTACACGTTTGTCACGATCTGGACGGCCCTGGCCATCTATTCAACGGATTCGGTGGCGGACTACCGACGCAGCAAATAAGAGTAGTTCAGGGTTGTTTTTGCGCGTGATTTGTGTTTTTATCAAAACTTTAAACATTGTTTCAGATAATTAGAAAAATCCTGATGATTCTTGTTTTACAAACCGGGTGCGACGTACCCGCGTACAAGTTCAACGTTTAAAGCACTGGCGTTCTTTTGCTTTTTCGGCCTGTGGCCGAAAATTCAAGCCACCTGCTTTGCAGGTGGCCGTTGACTCTTATTTTCGGGAGGTTCAAGATGACAAAACCGGCCTTAAAACAGATAATTTGCCTGCTGTGCCTGTCTTTCGCCCTGACGGCATGCAAGGAAAAAGTTGAAATTGTGGAAGCGATCCGGGCCATCAAAACGATGACCGTTGAGGCGCAGGCCACCGAGCAGATCCGTAAATTTTCCGGAATCGTGGCTGCCGTTGATTCCTCCGGGCTCAGCTTCCAGGTCGGCGGGCAGGTGCAGGAGGTCAAGGTCGATATCGGCGATCACGTCAAGAAAAATCAGGTGCTCGCGGTTCTGGATCCGGAACCCTACCAACTAGAGGTGGATGCGGCCAAAGCGGCTCTGGTAAAGGCCAGGGCCAATGTCACCAATACAAAGTCGGAGTACGAGCGCCAGAAACGGGTTTTCGAACAGGGCGCAGGGGCGAAAAGTGACCTGGATGCCGCTGAATATAATTATCGAGCCGCCAAAAGTGCTGTTGATTATCAGATTTCAAGACTGAGCCTTGCCAAGCGCGATCTGCGCAAGACGACGCTGCGCGCTCCTTATGATGGTACCATTGCCTGGCGGGCAATCGAGCCCCACGAGGAGGTGAAAGTCGGCCAGAAAGTGTTTGAAATCGATGCCAAGGGAGAAAGAGAAGTGCAGCTGGCCGTGCCGGAGACTGTCATCGACCGGATCCACATCGATGACC
>JAOZPY010000327.1 GCA_029932495.1 Desulfobacterales bacterium | reverse complement strand
GACACGCTGCTGAGAAATCGTTTCATACCGGTTGGAAGAAAATATCATGCGCCGGGCAATTCACGCCTTCAATTTTATTCACTGCCGCTGGAGCCCAAAATGCACAATAGAGCGATAAAAGGATCTCGCCGGTGCGGCGATAATGCAGCTCTTTGTTTGCCATGCTGTTTATGCAATATATGTGTGTGTGTGGAGGGTTATTCCGGCTCGGAAGCAGTCCCGGGTTCCGCCGCCTTTTTTCGAATCAGCTGCAGGCATATTTGCAGGTTTTGATAGGCTTCCCGGTTGCCGGGGTTGAGGCGCAGGGCCGTGTAAAAGTGTTCGAGGGCCCGTTTGAGCTGCCCACGGCGAACCAAGGCGGCGCCAAGGTTGTTGTGTACTTTGGTGGAATTCGGTTTGAGCTGCAGGGCTGCTGAAAAATGGGCAATGGCTTCATCCAGTCGTCCCTGGCCGGCCAGCGCGACGCCCATATTGCTGTAAGCAGCCGCATAGCGGGGGTTGAGTTGCAAGGCGATGGCAAACTGTTCAAGGGCCTGTTCGGTTTTACCCTGGGCAGCCAGGGCGGTTCCGAGATTATTATGGGCCTTGGCATAGCCGGGATTGATTTCAAGGGCCCGGCGAAATTGGAAAATGGCCGGCTCGAGTTCTCCTCGGCGTTTAAGGGCGTTGCCGAGGTTGTTGCGGGGGCGCGCCTTGTAGGGCGATTTTTTGACCGTATCGGCCCACAGTGTAACGGCAGTACTCCAGACCGTGTTGCGTTCATAGGTCCAGGCGCAAAAGATCAGCATTACGCAACCGGCGGCTGTAATTTTAAATATCTTTGATCGGCAATGGCGATCCGCCAGGATCACCATTGCCGGGACCAGCAGCATGGATGGCAGGTAGGTGCGATGTTCAAATACAATCTCCAGGCCGATAACAGACGATTCAATCACCAGATTGCCCAGAAACCACAGCAGACAAAAGCAAAGCAGGCGGTCTTTTCTGGCTGTCCAGGCAGCCAGTCCCAGCAGACCGATGATCATCCCCGCCGACATCAGGGTGGTCAGTGGATCGATCAGCGAATGGGAAAGGGCAAAGTCATAATCCAGGTTCAGGCGTCCAGGATGGGGATAGATCAGAAGCGTGATGTATAACAGGACCACCCGCAACTCGGTGAGTCCCCGTTGCAGGGGGGTGAAATTTCGGTGGGCAAAGCTGGACATGATTTTTGCCAGGGGATGACCATCCAGGAAGATAACAGCCAGAACAGCAAACAGCAGCAACACCGCCGCCAGCCAGATGATATTGCGCTTCAGCCACTGCCGGTCGAGATCCTGAAAAAAAAACCATTCATAAAGGAAAATAAAAACAGGCAGGGTGGCGGCCGTTTCCTTGGTTCCCAGCGCCAGGCCGCCGGCGGTCAACCCGCCAGCGGCCAGCAGCCATCGGGAAAGCCCGTTTCCGGCCAGCCGTGCCCGGGCATAGCACAATAGGCACAGTACGTAAAACATGGCTGCCATGCTGTTCATTCTTTGGACAATATAGGTGATCGACTGCGTATGCAGGGGGTGAACCAGCCAGATCAGTACGGCCACAAAGGCGACCCAGCCGTGGCTGCCATACTGCTTGTGCAACGACGGCAGGTCTAGGGTGGTGGTTATCAATAAAAAAAGGAACAGCCCGGCTGCCAGGTGAATGAGAATGTTTATCAGGCGGTAACCCTCCGGGTGATAGTCATGAAAATAGTAATCCAGAGCAAAGCTGATATAGGCAACGGGGCGGTTGGGCAGCGGGCTTTTTAAAGCCGCCTGCCGCAGGGCCTCCAGGTTTAATCGCGTCAGGCGGATGTGGGGATTGTCCACAATATTATGGCGGTCATCGAAGTGAAACGGTGCATTGATTGCGCCGGAATAAATAATAAAAACCAGCAAAATCACCATGGCGGGGGTTGCCGTTTTCACGGCAGTCCGTGCAATATTGCGGTATGGCCGTCGCGTGGCCCCCCCATGATCATTGCCGGGTTGCATGTGCATGGCGGTTTTTTTCTCTGGAGATGTTTTAGATGGTTTCGCCGATGGAAAAAGCTTTTCCCACAAAGCTGCCGATGCCGTAATAGGCCTGCATTTCAGGCGCGAACAGAATGGGTTTGACTTTTTCAATGTCCGGGGCCCCGGTGGGATCCAGCATGTCTTCTTCGGCCTGAATGTCAATAATTTCACCGATAAACTGGGTATGCGCCCCGATCTCAATGGTTTGCAGCAGATTGCACTCCAGGGCAAAGGCAAATTCCTTCACCAGCGGGGCATCCACCCGGTCGCTTTTTACCGGTGTAAGTCCGGTGGCGGCAAACTTGTCTTTATTGCGGCCCGATACGATCCCAACATAATCGGCGGCCGCTGCATGCTGTTCGGACGGAATATTGATGGTAAACGCCTTGCGACTGACGATGTTATCATAGGAACTGCGGGATTTTCGCAGAGAAACCGCCACACACGGCGGCTTCGAGCAGCAGATTCCCCCCCAGGCCGCCGTCATGATATTGGGCCGGCCGTTGCGGTTGTAACTTCCCACCACAAATACCGGGGTTGGGTAGACCAGGGTTTTTGCACCAATGGATTTTTTCATGGTGATCCTCCTGCGCTTTTGAACTAATAAAAAACCGTTCGTGTCCGGTGGCGGGCGACGGCTTTATACCGGGGTTGCCTGCCGCGATTCCATAGAAGGTTGTCGAGCTGCCAGGAGCTGACCACCCGTCCCGTTTGGTGGATTTGCTTCTTAATGAGTTCCACTGCGTGGACGGCACAGGCGCGAATTTCCACCTCCTCGGCCGATCCTGCCGGCAGCAGCATGCCGGTCGCAATATGTTCGATCAACTGCGGTTCATATACCAGGATGCCGTCTATCCACAGGACGTGTGGCACGACATTGTCGGCAAAGATGGTCAGCTCCTGCAGGTCGTCAAACCGCCCCCAGCGCTGCCCCTCAAAGGCGATGGCCAGGTCGGCGGCTGCAATCTGTGCCCTTTTGTAAAAAGGGACTTCAAGGCCCTCGTACAACTGGACGTCATGGAAGCTGCGCATTTGACTGAGTAGATGAACGAGATGCGCGGCTGACGAACCGGCAGCTTCCACCAAGCTGGTAAAACTCCCATCGAACCGGGTCAGCAGGTACCGGCCGAGATCATTCAGCGCCCGGGCAAAATGCCGCATCAGCTCCTGCATAATATTGTCGGCAGGATCCTGGTCAAATATCTGTGTGCACCGCTGGGCAGTGATGGCGGCCAGTTGTTCAGCCGAAAAAGGGCCATGTTGATGGTAAGCGTCGTTAAGTGCGGCAGCCACCGTGAAATATCCTGACATTGATTCCCTTTTGCGCATATGCGGGAAAAAGCCAGACCCGAAATTAATCGTATCCAGGGTCAACAGAAAAGCGACGGTATCTTTCTGCCTGCCGAGATAATGGCAGGCGGGATCAAGCTGGAGCCTGATGGTTTTCGGATTGGGCAGGGACCGGAGATAGGCCGGAATAGACGCGTAGTTTATCCGCACATGGACGGATTTTTCCGCCACCCGGCGGCAGGCCTCGCGCACCCGGTCCAATGGGCTGGCTGTCATGGGATCGGCTCGGTTATCCGGTCAGCGCCACAATCATTGTTGTTTATCAAGATAGAAACTTTCTGATGAGTTTTATTCTTCTATGTTTTTTTCCATGTCAAGTGTTCGTTTATCCGAGAGATCTTTAACTGCACGTGCCTTGTCAATGGGGCTGCGCATCTTCTTGACAGCTTTTTGGGCGGTCTCATGGGTGAAGGTTTCAATTTTTCCTTTTTGGAATCCGGAATCCTTGTCATCGGAGCAGGCCAGCAACGAAGCGCCTGCCAGCAGCAGTGCGATCAGAATGAACCTTATCATTTTTATCATCATATTTCCTCGATAAAAGGTTTGGCGGTCTTTCTTTAAAAGATTAGGATCGCCCCCCGCCCAATCTGTGTTTTTATCTCATTGCCATGCTTTTCCGGCGGGTTCAGTGCAGCGCCCGGCCGCAGCCACGGTATTGCCGCCCGGTGCGGATAGCGGGTGGTAACGCCGGGACGGTTAAGATGGCCGGTACAGCCCGCAAGAATCACCAGGGCCGTCAGCAGGCTTTTAATTGCC
>JAOZPY010000326.1 GCA_029932495.1 Desulfobacterales bacterium | reverse complement strand
CGAGGGTACAAGGAGGGACCTATTTTTTCACCCTTGTCACCCATAAACGGCGGAGAATTCTCTGCGATCCGGAAAATGTGGCACTGCTGCGGAAGGCCTTTACATACGTGCTGGATCGGCACTCTTTCACCATTGATGCCCATGTGATCCTGCCGGATCATCTGCATTTTATCTGGACGCTGCCCGATGGAGACCAGGATTTCTCAACGCGCTGGCGGTTGATAAAGAGCTATTTCAGCCGAAATGTTGATCCACGATTCAAGGAGCAGACACGGGGATCACGATTGGCCAAAAAAGAGCAATCCATCTGGCAACGGCGGTTCTGGGAGCATATGATCCGGGATGAAAAAGATATGAAACACCATATTGAATACATCCATTTCAACCCGGTAAAACATGGTCTGATTCAAAGGCCCCGTGATTGGCAGCTTTCCAGCTTCCATAAATATGTCCGATCCGGGTTATACGAAACTGACTGGGGTGCAATGAAGGAAATGAAATTTGTGGACAATGTCGGCAGGGAATGATGTGTGGTGGCGTGTTGGGTTGTGCCTCGTTTTGATAGGTCTGCCTCTTCTGCAGATGATCAAATTACTTTGGAAAATATGGCCCTGGGGGAAGTGGAGACCCTGTCGGATTGTCTGTAGCAAATCTGGAACATATGATTCTTTTTTCTATAATTTCAAATAGTTATTGTTGCCGGGTGTCACTTCTCAATAATTGGTGGTCTTGGCAAAATGTGTAGGTTGGGTTGAGTTCCGCTGATAAGCGAGCTTGCGAGACATCGAGACCCAATATAAACGGCTTGATTAGGGTTCCTGCATAACGATATGCTGAATTTTTACGAGCCAGTCAAAAAAAGGAGGCCTGGCATGGGTAAATGTAACATCGCTTCAACTTTAGTCTGTTTGTTTGCAGTGATCTTTCTTGCTTCGGCTAAACCAGCCATGGGCCAGGTCGGTCCGGAGATGCTGAAGGCGTGCGCGGAATTTGCCTTTTCCATTGAGGAGGATTTCGTAACCCAGGGACCAATGCCGCCAGACGGCAATCCCATTATTTCCGATGGTGATTTACTTGGCCCGGGCTGCCTAATTTGTGCCCGCAATGCGGATCTTTTGGCCTATTTTAATGTTGGCGTCGATCTCGGCCTTGACGCGGTTCATGTCATTGATGCGGAAAACTATCTGGTAGCTCTATCAACCGAACTGGACAGCTCTGACCTGGGGCAGTTTACCGCGGGCGATCTTCTCATTACCAATGTGGGAATCATCCCCAACATCGCCTTGCTGGAGAAGTTCGGCAATATCCGGGGTGACCTTGGCCTTGACGCCGTGCAGCTGATTGGAAATTCTCTTAATATCAGAGGGTTTCTCGAGTACGCCGGAACGGTCAGCAGGGAAGAATGGCTTCAGAACCCGGGATTGCTGTCGGCAATGCTGACAGAATATGATATCGATATTTTGTTTTCTACCGAAGGCACAGGTCCCGGCCCCGAGAGGCCGCTTTTCCTTGACGGGGATCTGCTTTCCGCCCGTTTTGGCATTATTGTCCACAGCAACGGCATCCTGCTGCCCAACTCCGTACCGGCCGGCATTCCCGTAAGAGGAGTTGATTTCGGCCTTGATGCCGCCAACATTGATCCGTTAGAGGAACAGATTGTGAATTTTTCCACAGAGCTTCTCTACAGAGGAAATCCAAACTTCACGGACGGAGATGTGCTCAACCTTGGCAACGGGGTGCTTTTCACCAATGAGGATTTGATCGCCTGTTTTGAACCAAAAGCCAAGTTTCTCGGTCTGGATGCCTTTTTTAAGGCGGTCGGCCAGGACTCAATGGAATCACTTATCGCCCAATTGAAAGAAGACGCCTCGCAATCCGTGCTCTATTCTGAAAAAGTAGTTCGGACTGAGAAGAGTGTGCCTGGCAGCTTAAATGGCGGTATGCTGCAATTGGAAGCCTGCCGAGCGATCGCCTTTTCAACCGAAGAGGACTTTGTAACCCGGGGGCCTGAACCGCCTGACGGTAATCCCATCATTTCCGACGGCGATCTGCTCGGTAAAGACTGCACTGTTTGTGCCCGCAACAAAGAACTTCTGGCCAATTTTGATGTTGTAACGGATCTTGGCCTGGATGCGGTGGATGTGATCGATGTGGAAAGCGAGCTGGTTGTCTTTTCCACTGAGCTTGACAGCCCCAATACCGGCCAGTTTAGCGCCGGCGATCTTCTGGCTACCAACGGCGCCGTCATACCAAACCTGGCCCTCCTGGGAATGTTTAACTTTAATTATGATATGGGACTCGATGCTCTCTTCTGCGTTGGCCAACCGGAACGACTTGTTGCTTTTTTCAATGAGGCCAGGGAACTGCCCAGAGAATTCTGGCTGACACATCCGCAGGCTCTTGCTGAGCTGCTCAAGCAATATGAAATTGATATCTGGTTTTCCACGGAAGGAACAGGGCCGCTGCCCTCCATGCCGACCTTTCTCGATGGGGATCTTCTCTCTGCCGCGACCGGCACTGTCGTTGTCTCGAACGATATCTTGTTTCCGCCCGAGGTGCCAGCAGGAATCCCCACACGCGGAGTTGATTTCGGTCTGGATGGTGTCACCGGGAGTCGTGATGGCCGCATAGAGATGATCAATTTTTCTTCTGAGATACTGTTCGGTCCTGAACCTGCATTTACCGACGGTGATGTTCTGAAGCCGGCTAGCGGCATTATTTTTAAAAATGAAGAACTTGTTGCCTGCTTTGAACCCTGTGCGGATTTTTTAGGCTTGGATGCCTTTCACAGAGGATGTATTCCTCATCTTGAATGGACATGGAACAGCACTAAAGTTGAACCTGATTATGACCAGGTCATGATGGCCCCTGTGGCCGCCGATTTGAACGACGACGGTATCCCGGACATTATTTTCAGTACCTTCTGTACAAGCGGCGGCTGGACAGGAGGCGGAATACTGCGCGCCATCAGCGGTAATGGCGGAAGTGAACTGTTCAGCGTGACCAACCCTTCCTATCGGGTCCATGCCGGAGCCGAGCCTGCCGTGGCCGACATCGACAATGACGGCAGGCCTGAAATCGTGGTGAGCAAACAATCCGGCGAAATCATCTGCTTTGAGCATGATGGAAGCTGGAAATGGACCAGTATCGTCAACATAGGCAGGATCGGCATAGCTGTTGCCGACCTTGATCAAGACGGGACTCCGGAGATTATTGTCGGCAATAGAGTCCTGAACAACGATGGAACGGTTCGCTGGACCGGAACGGGCGCATCAAGCTATGTTCCAGTGGTCGCCGATCTTGATCTTGATGGAAGACCGGAGGTGGTGACTGGTGGCACGGCCTATCGATACGATGGTACCGTATATTGGTCAGGCGCGCCTTATGGCAATCCGGCAACAGGAAATTTTGATGAAGATCCATATCCTGAAATTGTTGTTGTCGGCAATGACCAGGTCACGCTCAAGGAACATGACGGCACCGTGAAATGGGGCCCTGTTACCATGCCTGGAGGTGGTGGTAATGGTCCGCCGGTGGTTGCTGATTTTGATGGAGACGGTGAACTTGAGATTGGCGTTGGCGGCCATGATCACTATGTTGCCTTTGAGACGGACGGCAGCATTAAATGGATGGCGGAAATTGTAGACAGCAGTTCACGGAGTGCCGGATCCTCGGCCTTTGACTTTGATGGAGACGGGAGATTTGAGATTGTATACAGTGATCACTATTCCCATCGTATCTTTCAAGGGACAAACGGGGCGGTTCTTTTCGAGACGCCCGGGCCCTCAGGAACACTGATGGAACAGCCGGTTATTCTTGACGTTGACAATGACGGTCATGTGGAACTCGTATTTGCGGTGAACAACTACGCCTTTTCCGGCAACACCGGTATTGAGGTCTACGGTGTTGACGAGTGCTGGCCAGGCGCCAGAAAAATCTGGAACCAGCACACCTATCACATCACCAATATCAACGACGATGCCACCGTGCCCCAGGTCGAGATCAATAACTGGGATATTTTTAACAATTACAGGACTCAATCCCCAGGGCCGTTATTACTGCCATGCGAAGGTGATTTTGACAACGACGGCGATGTGGACGGCTCCGACCTGGCCGTGTTTGCTGCTGATTTCGGCCG
>JAOZPY010000025.1 GCA_029932495.1 Desulfobacterales bacterium | reverse complement strand
CAGCCCGCCTTAAAGCGGCTGTTTGAATGTGCGGGACAGAAAATCGAATCCATCCGGACAGGCCGGGATGACTCCCAGCCCAGCCCGGTTTTTACCGTCGAAGGCCAATACACCGCCCGCGGGTGGACCGAGTGGACCCAGGGTTTTCAATACGGCTGCGCCATTTTGCAGTATGACGCAACAGGAGAAAAAAAATATCTGGAGTACGGTCGCCGCCGGACCCTTGAAGCAATGGCCGCCCATGTGACCCATACCGGCGTCCATGACCACGGGTTTAACAATATCAGCACATACGGCAACCTGTTGCGGTTGATGAAAGAGGGGCGGATCGCCCAGAATGAATGGGAAAAAAATTTTTACGAACTGGCGCTGAAATTATCCGGTGCCGTTCAGGCCAGCCGCTGGACGGGGCTGCCACAAGGGCTGGGCTACATTTATTCCTTTAACGGGCCGCATTCCCTGTTTTCAGACACCGTTCGATCCCTGCGGGTGCTGGCCGTCGCCCATCAACTCGGCCATGTGCTGATGGGTGAGCAGGATCGCCGGATCAATTTGCTGCGCAGAGCGCTGCAGCATGCTGAAACCACGGCCCGCTACAATGTTTACTACGGCCATGGCCGTGATGCATATGACGTCCGCGGACGGGTGGTGCACGAATCTATTTTTAACGTTCGCAACGGCACCTACCGTTGTCCCAGCACCCAGCAGGGCTATTCTCCATTTTCGACCTGGACCCGGGGGCATGCTTGGATTGTTGCGGGTTTTGCCGAATTGCTTGAATTTTTTGACGCCCTTTCCGCGGACCGGCTCGATAAAATCGCACCCGAATTATTTGAAGATAAAGAGGCGATCATCCAGCGCTTCGTGGAGGTCGCTACTGCGGTGTCGGATTTTTATCTGGCACAGACACCTTCAGACGGTATCCCATACTGGGATACCGGAGCCCCGGGATTGGTCCGGCTGGGTGATTACCTGCACCGGCCGGCGGATCCTTTCAACGAACATGAACCGGTGGACAGTTCTGCAGCGGCCATTGCGGCCCAGGGGCTGATCCGCCTAGGAAGATATCTCCGGCTCAAGGCACAGGACGCAGAGGGGAAAAAGTATATGCAGGCAGGACTGACGATTGCCGAGCGTTTGTTTGATGAACCGTACCTGTCAACCAGGCCCGATCACCAGGGGATTTTACTGCACTCGGTATATCATCGCCCCAACGGCTGGGATCATATCCCCGGGGGGCGCAAAGTGCCCTGCGGCGAATCTTCCATGTGGGGTGACTATCACGCCATGGAACTGGGCGTGTTGATTCTGCGCCTGGCCACGGATAAACCGTATTACAAATTCTACCTTTGAGGCGTTATCACTCGGCAATTTTAAGCGGCAGCGAACGGATGCTTACGGCAAATGACTATTGTATTGACAGGATCTGTCCGCTCGGTTAAAAAATGCTTGGTGTAATCAATATCGTTTAAAATTTGAGGGGTTAATATCAAACAAGGAGGATGTTATGCGATTTTTCAAGTGGATGTTGGCGGGTGTGCTGGCAGTGATTGTGATGGCTGGAACCAGTCCGGTCCAGGCCGGTGAGCGGGTTGATTTTATTTTAAACTGGATTGCCGGGGGGGACCATGCGCCGTATTATTACGCATTGCAGCAGGGCTGGTACAGGGATGCGGGCATTGACCTTCACATCCAGCAGGGCAAGGGATCGAGCATGTCTGCCAAGCGTACCGGCGTTGGCAAAAACCCGATCGGCCTTGCTGATCTGGGAACCGCCCTCGTGGCAAAGGGCAAAGGCGCGAATATCGTTGCGGTCATGAACATTTATGCCAATTCACCCTATGGCCTGTACTGGTTGAAAAGCAGCGGGATCAAAGGTCCCAAGGACCTGGTCGGCAAAAAAATAGGCAACCCGTCCTGGGATGCCGCCCGCCAGATGTGGCCGGCGCTGGCCAAGAACGTCGGGATCGACCCCAATTCGGTGACCTGGGTCAACGTCCAGCCCAATGCCAAGCTGGGGGCCCTGATGGCCGGTGATATCGATGCCACCACCAGTTTTTACAACATTCACCATATTTTCAAGGCCAAGCTGGGCGACGACATGGGCTATTTCCCCTGGAAAAAATACGGCGTCAATCCATACGGAAATTCGATCATCGTCAACGGAGAATATCTGGCGAAAAATCCGGCGGTTGTAAAATCTTTTGTTCATGTCACCCAGAAAGCTTTCAGGACCTGCGTGGACAATCCGGAACCGTGCATCAAGGCCCTGGTCAAGGCAAACACAGGGCTCAAATATGATAATGAAATGACGAACTGGGGTTTGGTCACCGAGTTGATGACCGATAAGTATTCCACCACCAAGGCATTGGGTTATTTTGATCCCGGCCGCATGGACAATGATTATACGCTGATCGAGACCTATTTCGACATTAAAGCACCCTATGACATCAAAACCGCTTATACCAACGATATGCTGGATATGAGCATCAAAATGCCCACCAAGTAAGAGCCAACGGGCTGATCAAATCGACAAAAAGGTCATCTGCCGCAGGCGGATGACCTTTTTTCTTTTTGTCGCTCTCTATTTGATGGCGCTTTTTTCACCGCTCTTGTCAGAATTGCCGACTTCCATCCCCAGGTGTTTATAGAGATGGCGGGTGTACTTGCCGAATTCTTCATGGGTTTTCATGTCCAGGGTTCGCGGATAGGGCAGATCAATGGAGATATTGTCCGCCATGCGCGCGGGGCTGCTCGTTAAGACGATCACGCGCGTTCCCAGAAAGACCGCCTCCTGAATCCCGTGGGTGACAAACAGGATCGTTTTTTGGCTTTCCCTCCAGATACGCAGCAGTTCCAGGTTCATCTTTTCCCGGGTCAGGGCGTCAAGGGCGCCGAACGGTTCATCCATCAGAACAAGTTTGGGATCGTGAATGAGTGCGCGGGCAATAGCGGTGCGCTGCTGCATGCCGCCGGAAAGCTCGTGGGGGTATTTGTCCTCAAAACCCTGCAACCCGACCATTTCAAGCAGATAATGGGCACGCTCCAGGCTTTCTTTATGCGGCAGTCCCAGGATTTCAGCCGGCAGCAGAACATTTTTCAGGACTTTACGCCATTTCAGCAGCAGCGGTTGTTGAAACACGATGCCGATGTCCTTTGAAGGATCAAAAGGGCTTTCCTTGCTTCCAATTCTTACCGTACCCCCCTCATAGGAGTGGATTCCCGCCAGAATCTTAAGAATCGTGGTTTTGCCGCAGCCCGATGGCCCCACCAGTGAAACCAGTTCACCGGCCTGCACGTCAAAGGTGACTTCAGAAACGGCAAGAAACTCCTCTTTGCGACTCTTGAAGACCTTGCGCACGTCTGCAAGATGGATAAACGCTTCACTCATTTCCGGTTTCCTATTTGATTAGATTTCGTTGGGCCCATAGCCAAGGAAAAAATATTCCAGCAACAGTACAATTCCGTAAAGGACAACGCCGATGGCCGTAATCAGCAGCACCGCCATAAACATGGCTGCTGTGTCCATGGTCACCTGGACCTGCATCATGAGATAGCCGAGCCCTTCACTGGAGGCGATAAATTCCCCCACGATGGCACCGGCCACCGCCAGGATGACCGCAACTTTCATCCCTGAAAAGAGATAGGGCAGGGAGCCGGGAAGCTGGATCTTGGTAAATATCTGCCAGCGGGAGGCCCGCAGGGTACGAACAAGATCAAGCAGGTCGGGATCTGCCTCTCGGAGGCCGCGTTCCATGGTTAAAAGAATCGGTAAAAAGCATATACTGAAAGAGATCAACATATTGGGACCAATTCCGTATGACAGCCAGACAATAAACAACGGCCCCAGCGCCACCTTGGGGATCATGTTCAGGCTGACCACCAGGGGCATGAACATTTTTTCCATTAGCTGGAACCAGTTGAAGATGAGCGCCATGCTCACCCCGGCGACGACGGCCAGAAAATAGCCGCCGAATACCTCGACCGCCGTAACATAGGTATTGTGAATCCAGCCATAGTCTTCCCCCAGGGAGAGTATCGTCGCTATAGGACTCGGCATAACATAATCTGGGACCTTGCTGATGGACACCCACAAATACCAGATAATGACGACGCCCAGATGAATCAAGATGATCCAGCCATAACGGCGCACCTGTTTTGAAATGTCATTCATCGCTTTTTTTACCTTCCTGTTTCACCTGAAACGGTTCGCAGCCCTTTAGCGGGCATCCAAAACTTCGTCCACAGCTTCTTCGAACACCGCGATGCCTTCGCGCAAAGCTTCTTGCGTGATGCAAAGCGGGGGGGCGATTTTAACGCATTCTCCGGCGGCCCCGACCGGTGCGAACATCAGCAACCCTTTTTGAAAGCAGACGGTATTGATCTGCAGGGCGGTGGGGCCGTCGGGTTTTCCGGTGACGGGGTCAAACACTCGCACGCCGGCAACCAGGCCCTTACCCTGCACAATCGGCAAGACCTCAGGGTATTTGTCGCAGATGCGCCTCAGTTCCGCCAGCAATATATCGCCCATGTACTTGGCATTGTCAACGAGATCCTCATGGCGCAGGATGTCCAGATTGGCAAGGGCGGCGGCAACACACAATGGCGAAGCCGAATGGGTTGAGGTCATGGAACCCGGCGCATACAGTTCCATGATATCGGTACGGCCGATGACGGCGGAAATCGGCAGGCTGGAGCTGAGTCCCTTGCCGCAGGCAATCAGATCCGGTTGGATCCCGTAATGCTGGTAGCAGAACATTTTGCCGGTGCGGCCAAAGCCCGCCTGGACTTCATCGTAAATGCCGACAATATCGTGCGCCCGGCAGAAGGCTTCCAGTTCGCGGGCATATTCGATTGGCAGAAAATCCGCGCCGCCGCCCTGGTAAGATTCGGTCAGCACACCGGCGATATCCGGCGGCTGGATATTGGCGGCATCGAGGGTTTTGCGGAACAAATCAAAGGAAGTGTCCTTAACCCGGTAACCATCGGGAAAGGGAACCTGGACGAAGCCGGCATTGTCAATGCCGATCCATTTTTTGAGTGCGTCAATGCCTCCGACCAGCTGGGCGCCCAGGGTGCGGCCGTGAAAGGCATTTTCAAAGGAGACAATGACTCGCTTACGGGCACCGGATTTTTCAAGGGCATAGGTTTTGGCCAGCTTGATACAGTTTTCGACAGCCTCGCTGCCCGTGCTCAGCAAAAAGACCTTGTACGCGGCCGGGTCCGGTGACAAATCCTGCAGCGCTTTGGTCAGTCGGGCCCGTTTTTCATGGACAAAAACATAGGTGGCCAGCAAGCCCTGATCAATCTGCGCATGCAGGGCTTTTCTTATTTCCGGGCGACTGTGGCCGGTATTGGCCAGAAGCACGCACGACGACCAATCGATCCAGCGGTTGCCCCATTTGTCAAATACCGTAAAGTCTTCGGCCCGCTCCCATACAACCGGCGGCATCCCCAGCATGGAACGCGGCTCGGATTTTTGTAAAGCCTGGAAGATGGGCAATGATTCCGGTACCGGTATCCTGGTTTTGATAGTGCGATATTTTGTGGATACGTGTTTGACCTCAATGGGTTGCAGTGAATATTCAGCCACGGGATAAAACTCCTGTCTGGTGAAATACCCGGCAATGCAAGTGCTGTTTTTCAGGCCCTGTAAATGGAAATGGTGTCAAAGGCTCTTTTAAGCATGCTTGAGCCTCACACGGGGCTCAGGATCGTAATCGATCAGCGCCGTATCGCCGTTATTGACAATCGAAAGGCGGGCGGCCTCCTGCACCAGTTCATTGATATAAGAATTTTGGGCAGTGGCGAGCAGACCCTTTTGATCCGCCTCGGCTATAGCTGCAAGTCTAATTTCAAGAGCCCGCCCGGGGTCGCGGGCGACGCGGGCTTCGATCTGTCCCATGTACTTGATATGGGCCATCACCGAATCCGGACCGTATCCAACCGGTTCGTAGCCTTCTCCCTGCCAGGGAACAAGCTGGAAAAAATCCGGATTGACATAATGGAATCGTTTATCGGCAGGGCCGCGGCCCTTGATAAAGCTGTATTCAACGCCTCGGAACTGATCGTTATGCTTTAAAACCGCGCCTTTGTCGTCGCCCTCGAAAAACATGGACAAGCCCTGTTCATTCGGACCGGCGCCGTCATCGGGATATCCAAGTCCAGATGTGATGGACAGCAGCGCTCCGTTTTCAAAGCGCACCCGGCCATTGGCCCACATGAAGGCTTGCTTGCCGTTGGGGAATCTGCCCTTCACACCGTCAACCGATACCGCCGTCGGTCTAAGCCCGGTGATAAAATAGACCTGATCGACGTAATGACAGCCCACATATACAAAAGGATCCGTGCAGTCCGTGGTAAACCAGTTTTGAAAATTGGAATGGCGGTAATAATAGGGCTCAATCATCTTGGCTTCGCCGATGACAAATTCTCCCAGCTCTGCGCTGCGGTAATTTTTCCTGGCGACCAGCGCCCGCCGGTCGAAGCGTTTGTGGTATTCCACCCCGACAAACAGCCCGCGTTGTTTTGCCTTGCGGGCGATTTCGACACCATGACGGTAGGTTAAAACCAGCGGTTTGACGCTCAAGACATGCTGATTAAAACCGAGTACATCCATCAGGACCGGATAATGAAGCTGATCGGGCAAAGCGACGATCACCGCCTGATAGGGGTCCATGGCATCCAGAACCTTTTTGTACAACTGCCGATTGTCGGCGGGGGCCGAAGCCGGGGCCGGGTAGGGCGTGAAATCCTGCCCGGGAAAAGCCTCGTTGATCGTCGCATTGCCTTTGAGGCTTTGCAGCGAACTGGGCCGGGTGCCGCAAACGGCAATGTTTTTAACGTAGCCTAATCGCTGGAGGTGATAGACCGCCGGCAGGATGAGGTCGTGCACAATCATTCCGGCCCCGATAATTGTGAGATCCAAAGGCTGATGATCGTTCAATTTAATAAATCCTCCCGGTATACGCAGTGCATCCTGGCCTGCGCGCAGCTGCACCGCGGCAATGGTTCCGAAGCAAAGATTGACTGTTTACCGATCAACCCGGGCGGTCGTGCTCTTCATCACTTTTTCCACCTCGGCCAGCGTGGCCATGGTGGTATCGCCGGGGGTGGTCATGGCCAGGGCACCGTGGGCCGCCCCGTAATTGACGGCTTCGGCCGGATCCTTGGCGTTCAGAAAGGCGTAAATTAAACCCGATGCAAAGCTGTCACCGCCGCCGACCCGATCGTAAATTTCCAGGTTTTCGCGCAGAATGGCTTCATAAAATTGGCCGTCGGCATAAAGTACGGCTCCCCAGTCGTTGATGCTGGCTGTTTTGGCATTTCTCAGGGTGGTGCCCACCGCCTTAAAATTCGGGTAGGATTCAACCGCTTTTAGAATCATCTTATTGAAGGCGGAAGTGTCCAGCTTGGAAATATCCTTATCCAGCCCCTCCACGGCAAAACCAAGCGCAGCCGTGAAGTCCTCTTCGTTGCCCAGCATGACGTCGACGTATTTGGCGATTTCGCGGTTGACCTCGATGGCTTTGTCCGAGCCGCCGATGTCCTTCCACAACGATGGGCGATAGTTCAGGTCGTAGGAAATGATCGTTCCGTTGGCCTTGGCGGCCTGCATGGCCTCAATGATGACCTCCGGGGTGGTTTCGGAAAGCCCGGCGAAAATGCCCCCGGTATGAAACCAGCGCACCCCTTCCTGCTCGAAAATCAGGTCCCAGTCGATATCCCCCTTTTTGATCTGGGAGGCTGCCGTGTGCCCGCGATCCGAACATCCCAATGCAGCGCGCACCCCGAAACCGCTCTCGGTGAAATTGAGCCCGACCCTGACTTTACGGCCGATTCCATCGAAGGGCACCCATTTTACATGGGAAAGGTTCACCCCGCCTTGCAATATGAGATCCTCCAGCAGGCGGCCGAGGGGGTTGTCCGGGATGGCGGTCACCACCGCCGCGCGCATGCCGAAGCAGCGCCGCAAGCCCCTGGCAACGTTGTATTCGCCGCCGCCTTCCCAGACCCGGAATTGACGGGTGCGCGCAACCCGGCTGTCCCCCGGGTCAAATCGAATCATGATTTCACCCAGGCTGACAATATCCCACTTGCAGTCTTGCGCTGATTTGATTGTCATTGCGGTCATTTTATTCTCCTTTATTGAACTTCACGGGTTGATCAATTTCTAGTGCGTTTTACTCCTGTTCGATTTTTTCATACTGGCAGATGGAAACAGCGTTTACCGGACACAGGTCAACACATGTGCTGCAGCCGGTGCAGTCGTCGACGTTGATCTTGGCCTTTTTATTTTCCATTGAGATGGCATAGCAATGACCGATATCCGCGCAAAGCGCACATCCGGTGCATTTTTGTTCATCGATCCGGGCATGGCCGCGGTAAAGGGTGAGCCGATCAGTGGGCGTAATATGCGGTACGACCATATCGCGCATGTCCCGGTAGCCATCGTAGCCTTTTTGCTGCATGAACTGCTTGATCCCCTTGACAATTTTTGGCAATATTTTAGGCCCCTTGAGCATCACGGCGGTGCAAATCTGGACAAAGTCCGCCCCGCACATCATCATCTGAACGGCATCGGTCCATTTTTCAATGCCGCCGCTGCCCATCACCATGTTCTCGGGGGTGCATTTGGCCCGCATTTCATAAACGTCGCGCAGGGCCAGGGGCTTCAGCCACGGTCCTGAAAAGCAGGCCAGGGTCGGCTCCTCCTGCAAGCGGCAGATGCCATGTTGCGGGTTGTTGATGTCAAAATCCGGTATGGCCAGCCGATTGCCGGTGCTGCCAACGCTGACGATAGCATTGTCAAAGCAGGCTTTGGCCACTTCGCCGATCCTGCCGCCTTCCGGGGTCAGCTTTACGAAAACCGGAATGCCGACAGCCGCCTGGACAGCCGCGGCGGTTTTTGAAACGATATCGGGTCGGGAACCGACACTGGCCCCGGAAAGCGCCCTGGATTGACCGCCGGAGCTTTCAACATTGAACGACATGTTCGGACAGCACATGTTCAGCTCGATGACATGGGCCCCGGCCGCCTCATATTTTTTTGCCATCCGGATCCAGCCGTCTTCGCCGTTCTCGCCGGCATAGGCCATGTTGGCATACAGAATCAGCTCGCTGACCGCCTTTCTGGCTTTTTCCATCAGCCTGAGCCCCTGTTCAAAAGTCAATCGGGTTTCGGCCGTAAAGGCATGGTATTTATGTTTTTTCAGCCAGCGATATCTCGGCGGTTTGCTGATATAGGTCGGGTCAATGGTCAATTTGAGACTGGCGCCTCCCCAGCCCCAGCGTTCAATGGCCTTGATCATATCCAGCGTTTTAACGGCCGGGCCCGAGCCCACCACGAAATTGTTTCTAAACGACAACCCCGCGACCTTTAGGGGCATCAAATAATCACTTTCCCGGATTGGCGTGTTCATATTTTCTGCCCTCGGCATTAAAACCACTGGCCATAGACAGTCCGGCCGGTCTCGTTGGATTCGTAAAAAGCCTGGACCAGTTCTACACAGGCGGTCCCCGATTGTCCGTTGACGCCGTAAAAGACATCGTGTTTTCCCAGGATGCAGTCAACAAAATATTTCAGTTCCGGCACGTATCCCAGATTTAAAAACTCATCGACGGCCGGTCGAGTCCATCCCAGATTGTGATCGGTTTTTTCAATGGAATAGGAGATCCCGGGTCTCGAATAACATGAAATGGGTGAGCCGAAAGTCAAATCCACTTTAAGGACACCCTCAGTTCCATAAATTTCGACCTTGTCATCCATACCGCCAACCGTGATATAATTGCCTTCGACAAAGGCGAACTGTCCATTTTTGAAGCGCATCATGCCCATGCCGAAATCTTCGCCCCCGTTTTCAAGGTGCACGAAGTTTTTGGTCAACCCGCCGGTCATTTTTCCGGTCACTTCCACGACGGGGTTTTCGCCTTTTCCCAGCAGGTACAGCAGCCAGCCGATGGGGTGTATGCCCAGATGCAAAAAACTGCCTCCGCCGCACATCTGCTTGTCCTTGGCAAAAGGCGAGTGGGTGCCGTTGTGAACCTCCTTGGCCTTGATAAAACACACCTTGCCGATGGCACCCTCGTTGATGATCTCTTCAGCCCGCCGCAGCGCTGGTGAAAAACACCAATCCTCAGCATACATCAATTTGACGCCGTTTTGTTCAGATGCCGAAACCATCTCCCGGGCATCTTCTGCGGAGGTGGCCAGCGGTTTTTCGACCACCACATGCTTGCCGGCTTGAGCGGCGGCGATGGCTACGTCATGATGCAAAAAGTTGGGCACGCAAACCGACACCAAGTCGATATCATCCCGGGCGAACATTTCCCTGTAATCCTTGTGGTAGTCCGGGATGGACCACTTTTGCATCAGCTCGGAAGCATCCGCAATATCGGCGATGGCCACAACTTCAGCCAGGTCATTTCTTGAATAGGAATGGCAGTGAATGTCGGCAGCGAACTTGGCCCCGACAATACCCACACGGACTTTTTTCATGCGTCACTCTCCCGGTAAAATATCCTCCCCTGCGTTGTCAAGGCCTCGAAGTATTCTTATACGTCTTCACCCACAACACCTTGGCTCTTAAGCCCTCCGATTTTTGCCACATTAAGGTTATTTCATGCTAAAATCGGTATATCATCATACCGTCTTTTTGGCTTCGGTCAACTTCTCAGATGCCGGCGGTCTGCATGCAGTTTAACCGCGAGACGGTTTTGAAACGGAAATTGTGGGCGGATCAGTGCCCAAAAGAAAACTGATGCAGGAGCCGCCCCGGAGGTCATAATCGCATTTTTTCCACAGCGTCTCGACGGTATGTTCGGCTATGGACCGGTTTTCTGATACCCGAGAGCCCTGGATATCGCCGCGGCCGTTTTGAGAATTTCCTTTTTTAACAAATTGTGAAGTAATTTTTTTGTGATTCGAACGGTCGGCCCGGAAATACTGATTGCTGCAATCACTTGGCCCTGCTGGTTGAATATGGGAGCACCGACACAACGGATCCCTTCTTCATTTTCTTCGTCATCAATGGCAAATCCCTGTGAACGCACCATTTTCAAATGTGCTTTCAAAATGCCGGGGTCCGTGATGGTGTTTTTCGTCCGGTGGGCCAGATTTTTTTGCCGGATGATGCCGTCTACTTCATTTTCAGAAATATGCGCCAGCAGAACCTTCCCAACGGACGAACAGTGTACGGGGACTCTCAGGCCTATCTGGGAGACCATCTGCAGGCCGCCCGGCTTTTCCTTGGACTCCACCTTGTCGATGTATAAGGCCTCATATTGATCCAGGATAACCAGGTGAACGGTTTCCTTGATTCTTTCGGCAAGTTCGGTGAGAAAGGGCTTTGCCTGGGAACGGATGTCGAGTTGATTCAACAGGCAGTTGCCCAGTTCAATTAAGCGAAAGCCCAGGTGGTAGCTTTTGGTTTCGCGGGTTTGACGGACGTACCCATAATAGGCCAGCGAGGCCAGCAGACGATGGGTGGTGCCTTTGGGAAGCTTGACTTTCGCGCTCAAGTCCTTCAGGCTGATTCCCTGGCTGCTTTGGGCCAGTACATCAAAGATCGTGGCGACCCTTTCGATGGATTGCACGAGGTTGTTCGGTTTTTGCAGCGGAACTGCGGCCATTGGTCTTTCCTGCGCCATTTCGCAATGCGGAATATTATTTTTCTATACGATATGTTTTATATATGCTATCGTCGACCCTGTCAAGCGGTAAGGCGATCAAAATAAGGGCAACAGTCGTCAACCGTTCAACACGCGCCGGATGGTTTGGGCAAATTCACGGACGCCAAATGGTTTCATGATAAATTCTTTGATTCCCATATCCCGGGCTTTTTTGACCTTTTCAGGATCCATAAAGCCGGAGCATAGAATAATAGGCAGTGCCGGGCGCAGGCGCATGATCGATTCGGCAAGTTGCAGGCCGGGAAGGTCAGGCATGGCCAGGTCTGTAACGACAAGATCGAATGCCTCCGGCTGTTGCGTGAATTGTTCCAGGGCCTGTGTGCTGCTCGTGTGGGCAACTACCTCATAGCCGAGTTTGGTGAGAATTTGCCGGGCAAAATCAACCAGCGCCGCTTCATCATCGATGAACATGATACATCCCTGGCCACCCATAATTCGATGGATTTTTTCTGATACCGGTTTTTGCTGCTTTTCTTTCTGGCGGGGCAGGTACACCCGGAAAAGACTGCCCTGTCCAATTTGTGTGTGAACGCTGACAGCTCCGTGCATACTTTTTACGATTCCGTGAACCACCGACAGACCCAGGCCTGTGCCTTCCCCCGGCCGTTTGGTGGTATAAAAAGGATCAAAGATACATTTTACCACATCGGTGGGGATCCCGCAGCCGGTGTCCTGCACGCAGAGCATGATATAAGGACCGGGTTCCAGGTCCGCCTTCAGGCCCGAATCCATCGAATCGTAGTCCACATCGCGCAGACTCACTTCAAGCAATCCGCCTTTTTCGCCCATGGCATGGGCCGCATTGGTGCAAAGATTCATCAGCACCTGGTACAGTTGGGTTGCATCACCCAGCACTGTACTGTTGCCGGTATCAACGCGGACATCTATTTTTATCGTTGCGGGCAGGGAGGCTCTTAAAAATTTTATGGCTTCTTTAACGATCAGAGTCAGTGCAACCGGGGCTGTGTTTTGTTCGCTTCTGCGGCTGAAGGTCAAAATTTGCTGTACCAGGTCTTTGGCGCGGTAAGCACTGGAAAGAATACGCTTGAGGCGGTCTCGAATATTGCTGTCCTCGGGCACATCGAGCATCTCTATCAATTCTGCGTATCCGATAATTGATCCGAGGATATTGTTGAAGTCGTGGGCGATCCCGCCTGCCAGGGTTCCGATGGCTTCCATCTTCTGGGCCTGCTGCAGCTGAGATTCCAGTTTTTTGCGTTCGGTAATATCCCGTGCAATTCCCTGGGTTCCGATAAAACATTCGGCCTGCTGGTTCTCGCTCTCATAGAGCCCCTCGGCTTCCAGCAGAAAGGTGCGATGTTCGGAATCCGCCGCCGATACCGGCCCGTCACTGGATCTGGTTAAAAGGCGGATTTCAAGATCCCGGGTACGACGATTCCCGGTTCTTTTCTCATCAATGCGCGAACGTACGCTTTGTCGATCTTCCGGATGGACGATGTCAAGGATGCTTTTGCCAATCAGTTCATTGGTGCTGTAACCATATTTGGTCACGGTTTGACTGATGAAAGTAATACGTCCTTGTGGATCCAGTCGATAAACAATGTCCGGGACAGTATTGATGATGGAGTCGAGCAGGTGGCGCAGCCGGTGCACTTCCTCTTCGGTCTGCTTGCGTTCGGTGATATCCATGTGGATCCCCACCGCTCGCAGGGGGGTGCCGTCCGGCGCACGTGTGACGGTTTTACCGATGGAATGGACCCATTTCCATTGGCCGGATTTGCTTAACAGTCGATGCTCGGCACTGTAAAAAGGACATTTTCCCTCGAGGTGGGCCTTTAATTCAGCCATAACGCGTTGCCTGTCGTCGGGATGAATCCGGCTTTCCCAGGCATGGTGTTCGGATTTGATTTCATCCAGACTATAGCCCAGCATCTGCGCCCAGCGTTCGTTATAGACCGCCTCACCGGTTTGAACATGCCAATCCCACAACCCCAGATCGGCACTTTTCAAGGCCATCTCCAGCCTTTGTTCGCTTTCGTACAAGGCTGCTGCTTTTTGTTTCAGCTCCGATATATTGGTATAGACCGCAACCACGCCTATCAGTTGTCCGCCCATATAGATCGGGGAGCCGCAGGCAATCACATTGACTTTTGATCCGTCTTTGCGGTAGCGTACCGTTTCAACCGGATGCAGAGTTTCACCGGCCAGGACCTTTTTGGTGAATGCAGTGGCTTCAGCATGGGCCGCATCACGGGAGACCAGGTCGTCCAGATTTTTGCCGATTGCCTCCTGCGAGCGGTAGGCGAACAGTTTTTCAGCCCCTGGATTCCATTCCAGGACCCGATGCTTGGCGTCCAGCACGATGATGGCGTCCGGTGCATCAGATAAAACCGACTCCAGGAATTTGCGACGCTCCATAATTTCTTCTTCTGCTTCTTTACGCTTGCGGGCCATCTGCGAAAAGGCCCGGGTCAATTCACCTATTTCATCCGGAGCCCTATAAGACAGATCAATTGTATAATCGCCGTCGGCAAGGGCCCGGGAAGCTGAAACGAGCGCTTTGATGGGATTGATTACACGGGAGCGCAGGAAATACAAAAAGGGAAGCAGCACAATCAGAAATACAACCACGACAACGGCGATGCTTTGGCGGGATGTTTTTTTGAAAAACTGTTCGAATGTCGCAGCAGCAGCGGCCTTTTCTTCTTTCACATCGTCGATGTAGACGGCCGTGATCAGCAACAGATCTGTGCCGGGGATGGGGGCCACGTAACCCTGCTTAAGATAGGTGCCCTGTTTTCCCGGTTTTTCCCAGTACCATTGAGTGAAGCCGCCGCCTTTCTCCGCTTTTTCGATAAAATCAGCAACTTGCTTCTGAGAGCGGGGAGATTCCGAAAAAGAATTGATGCCGACCAGATGCGGGGCTGTCGGCAGGGCGATCTGGGTTCCGTCACGTCGGTAGACAAAGAAGTATCCGGTTTTATTCTGGAAAAAACGAATTGGATTCACGATCCGGCGCACATAAGCCTCGCGGTTGTCCCGTCCTTTAACATCCACGAGCGTTTCTCCCAGGGCAGTGGCCATGCTCGTGGCCAGAGCCTGAACTTTGATCATATGCCCATTGAGCATGATTTGTTCGACATTCGCCAGAGCCACCCGCTCAAGGTTTTTTATTCGCGTGAGGGTGAAAAAAAGCAGCGAACCAGTCAAAAGCGGTATCACTGCTACCAGTATGGATAGTTTCGTGGAGATGGATCTTGCCTTAAACAGTTTCATCAGCACCTCAAATTTTAACTTGCCCTTCCTGCAGGAAGTATATAATGAACAGTAATGATAGTCAATTTTGATAAAGCGCTTGTCTTCGTTTAGGCACTCGGAAAAGATGCTCCAGAGTTTGCAGGAAAGTTACCACCGCTTGATCAGCGACGGTGCAACCGAAATGCAAAATGACGGGATTTAGCTTGATATTGAAGGATTTAGCGAAATTCTAAAGAATATGAAATGCGCGGAGTTGTCGGCCGCAATCAAGTATTACGCGTGTTGTTTTTACCACTCCGTGCGAA
>JAOZPY010000024.1:8537-15220 GCA_029932495.1 Desulfobacterales bacterium | reverse complement strand
ACCTACGATCGCATCGAGCATGAGGGTATCCACTGGCCGTGCCCGACACCGGAGCATCCTGGAACCCCCATTTTACACCGTGAGCAGTTTTCCAGCGGCAAGGGGATATTCAATGGCATCGAGTACATTCCGCCGGCGGAACATGCCGACGAAGACTACCCCATGTATCTGACCACCGGGCGCCTGCTATTCCAGTATCACACCCGCACCATGACTATGCGCACCGAGGGGCTGAATGAAATCGCACCGGAATGCTTCGTTGAAATCTCCCCCCAGGATGCCCGCAAATACGAAGTCCAGGAAGGCACGCTGGTGGACATCGCTTCGCGCCGGGGAAATATCCAGGCGCGAATCAAAGTGTCGCGCAAGGCGGTCGCCGGGACGATCTTCATCCCCTTTCACTATGCCCAGGCAGCGGCCAACCGGCTCACCAATGCCGCCCTGGATCCGATATCCGGCATTCCCGAATACAAGGTATGCGCGGTCAAGCTGTCGAAGGCTGCCTGATTTATCCCAAAATAAAAACCCGATCCCTGTGGATCGGGTTTTTCTATCTTACTCAAGGCTCGCACCTGATTATTGAACCGATGCGTTCAATGGCGGTGAATTGAAACTTACCGAAGGTGTGAATTGACCGGCGCATGCTTTTTTCTTCCAACCGATATGAAACTATTTATCAGCGACTTTGTCCCACCGGCGCGACACTTACGCTAAGTTTTTAAAATTACAAGTCTTCTGGGATCATACGCCTCCCAGCGCAATGCCTTGACCCCGCCGATTGGCCTCCTTACTCTCCAATAATTTTGACCAGCACCCGCTTGCGCCGCCGGCCATCAAACTCCCCGTAAAAAATCTGCTCCCAGGTCCCAAAATCGAGCTGGCCGCCGGTGACCGCCACCACCACCTCGCGTCCCATGATCTGGCGCTTCATATGGGCATCGGCATTGTCCTCGCCCACGTTGTGCCGGTAAGCGGAGACCGGCTCGTGGGGAGCCAGTTTTTCCAGCCACAGATCATAATCGTGGTGCAGCCCGGATTCATCGTCGTTGATAAAGACCGAGGCGGTGATGTGCATGGCATTGACCAGGGCCAGACCTTCCTGGATGCCGCTTTCACGCAGACACTGCTGCACCTGGCCGGTAATGTTGATAAAGGCACGGCGAGTGCGCACTTCAAACCATAGCTGCTTGCGGTAACTTTTCATGACATTCTCCTTAGCCACAGGAATTTATTAAGTTTTTTCGATTATTGCCGATATATAAAAATATCCGGGATGCATCATCAAGTGGATAACGCCAAAGGAAGCCATAATGATACTCGAAGATGTTATAACACAGATCCGTCTTAAATTGGAGCAGGCCCGTCAGGAGGTATCCGCCGAGTCAGTTGCCGTTCTGGAAAAGTTCCTGAAAGATATTGAAAAAATTGGTAAATTCATCAATAAAGAATATGACAGAATAAACAATGACACCAGTTTGAATGACAAAGCAAAAAGTGCGGCCCGCCGCAAGGCGCTCGAGCAGGCAGGCAGAAAGCTTGAAATTTTAAAGGCCCGGCAAGTCGATCCCGCCCTGGCGGCAGAACTCGAAAAAAAGTTAGAAAAAGGGCCTGCAACACCACAGCACGCCATTTTAAAATACCTGCGGGAAAAAGAAATTCGTGACCGGCTTTATCCCATGACGGAATCCCAGATACTTTCCTGCTTCGGCCAGTCTCTTTTCAACGGCGGCAATCCGCTGCTGCTCGATGCGATCCTGGACGCACCACCCGGTTTTGAATTGCTGTCGGCAAAAATTCTCGAAAAACTGCGGGCGGTGCGGATCAAAATGCTGAATTCCGAACCTGCCGTCGACCCTGAGACAGTGCAGTCCCGTCATATTTCCATCGCCGACACCCTTGATCTGGCAAAGCAGGAACTTGACCGGCTTAGAAGAAAAGAGCTGCCGATTTCCGTTCAGGAAAAAACAAGCAAGAACAGATGAGGTCAATCGTGGGCGCAAACGGTGATCGCAGAAAAAATACACGCTATAAAGCCAATGCCGTCATCTGGCACGATAATTTGCTGCCGGGCGTTTTCTATTCCGCCAAACTGGCTAATCTCAGCAACGGCGGCCTGTACTTCGAATCGGATCAAATCCTCTACCAGGGAGAGGAAATCTGCCTGGGCACCAGAAAACCCCCCGCTTCAGATGCTGACAGCCGGAAATATGTGCGCGTTGAAATCAAGTGGCGCAAAGACCTGAACAACGCATCTTACAGTTATGGTTATGGAGCACAATACGTTGATCCGGACAACATTTTTTCAAAATCCCTCGACAGTGCCAGACGTCAATTCAAGCTTCCGCCCGCAAATGATTCGCCGGTCGGCAAAGACCCCCGGAAGCACCCCCGGGGAGTGCTACACAAGAAAATACATTTTTCCTCGGGAAAGCTGAAATACAAGGGATTTATCACGGATATCAGCCGGGGCGGAGCTTTTATTGAAACCAGAGACAAGTTCTCTCCCGGCCAGATAGTCGAACTCGTTCTTCCCGGTGATGCACTGCATGAGGATCTGCCGCTGAAAGCCTGGGTGGTGCGCCTAAGCCCAAAAGGAATCGGCCTTAAATTTGACCGCCGCATCGGCAGAAACCGCAGGGCAGGACTGGATCGCAGAAGGGGGAAAAAGAAAAGGGTATGAGGCCTTAACAGCCCATCTCATCAGCCCCGCAGCAATCTGCTCAACGTAAGCGTGCAGCCTTGAAGGCATCTCCCCGCAAATCCGAACAAGCCTGTTGACAAAATCACTCTAACCATGGAAAATAATAGAGACTTGGCAGCCAAAAAGGCTATTGGCCCTCAATCCGCCAGAGGTGGCTTCAAATTTTTCCACTAACGGGCAACTAGGGGAGCAGCTGTGGATATTGATATAGACCGCCGCAAATACAGGCGCTTCGAATATGAAGCGGTCATTTCCCATGACATTTTAGCGAAAAAAGCGGTTTGCCGCGGCAAAATATACAACTTCAGCAAAGGCGGTTTGTATTTTGAGTCGGATCAAACACTGAACCCCGGAGAACAGGTCTGCCTTGAAATCGTCAGCCATCCCGATTCATCTGACAATGATGTTCATCTTTTTTATGGTGTTGAGATCACATGGCACCAGAAGCTGCAAAACTCCTACCTGCGCCATGGGTTCGGCGCCAGATTCATCAGCCCCGATCAGCCCCCCTTAAAAAACCTGGACGTGACACGCTTCGAAAAAATGGCTAAACTGCAAAAAGATCCAGCGGGCGAAAAAGACCCCCGGCAGCATGTTCGAAAACCGTACAACAAAAAATTGCTGCTCACCTGCAACCAGCGCACTTACAAAGGACTGATCAGGGACATCAGCAGCCATGGCGCTTTTATCACAACCGACAACCGCTTTGCATTGGATCAGAGCGTTGATATGGTAATTGCCGATGGCAAAATCCGCGGCAGAACGTCCCTGAGGGGTTGGGTGGTACGGCTGGCACCCGATGGTATTGGGGTGAAATTCGACCGGCGCTCCGGCAAGGAGCGCCGATGTGATCTGGATCGCAGGACCGGGAGGGACCGCAGACGCATGACCCGGGCCCAGAAAGACAGACTTAGAGTTTTTTAAGGAGCTGATTGGCCGCTGTCAGCGTCGGATCCCAGGTCGGCCCGATCGGCGGTGAATAGGCCAAATCAGTCTGGCTATATTGCTTTACGGTCATGCCGCAATACAATGCCACGGCCGGGCCGTTGATGCGGTGGGCCACACCGTCTTTACCTGTCATCTGGGCGCCCAGCAGACGACCGGATTTTTTATCACCGACCAGATTCACCTGGATCGGACTGCTGCCGGGATGCCCGTGGGCTTTGGAGCGTGCTTTGATCATATTTTCCACCGGTTCAAATCCGACCTCGGCGGCCTCGGACGCTGTCAACCCGGTGCGGGCCACTTCAAAGTCAAACACTTTAAAAACGGCTGTGCCGGCAATACCTTCCAGTTCGGCGTTTTTACCACAAATGTTATCCGCAACGGCCCATCCGGCCCGATTGGCACGCAGGGCCAACGGAATCCAGGTTTTTTGCCCGCTCACCACATGATAGGCATCAGCGCAGTCCCCGGCGGCATAAATGTTCGCATCCGATGTGCGTGCATGACGGTCTGTGGCAATGGACCGGCCGACACTCAGTTCCAGGCCCGCATCGACGGCCATGGTGCTGTTGGGTCGGATGCCGATGCCGACAACGATCAGATCCGCGTTAAGCTGCAGATCCCTACAGATTACCTGCAACCCGCCGGCTGTCTTTTCAATGCGCTCAATGGCATGGCCGGCGTGAATCCCCACGCCCCGGGTTTCAATTTCTTCCCGGATACTCTGGGCCATGGACGGCTCCAGCCAGGGCAGAAACACGGGACCGGGTTTGACCATGTCCACCTCAATGCCCAGACGCACCAGCGCTTCACACATTTCAAGGTTAATGTATCCCATACCCACCAGCACCGCTTTTTTAACCTTGCCGGTTTTCAGAAGGGTCTTCAAGTACCGTCCGTCTGCGAGGGTTTTCAGCGTCACGATGCCCGGCAGGTCAAATCCGGGAAGATCGGGTATGATGGGTGTGCCACCGGTGGCGATCAGCAGTCGGTCGTAAGGCAGTTCATACTCCTTGCCTTCCGGGGTCGTGCCGGACACGGTCCGCCCGGCGGGATCAATCCTGCTCGCACAATGTCCGGTGAGCAGGTTGATGCCCTGTTTTTGGCGAAAAACCTCCGCCCGACGAACTACCAATTCCTCGATGTCTCTATCCGGCGCCGCCAGATTATAGGGCATGCCTCAGGCGCTGTAAGAAACGTCCATGGTTTTTTCCAGCACGGTAACTTCCATGTCCGGCTGGTTACGCTTGGCCCGGCTGGCGGCACTCATGCCGGCGGCATCGGCTCCGATAACAACAAATTTCATAATGGCTCCCTATTGTATTTAAAGTTTAAAGCAAAAACTTGATTTTTATCCTCCAGACCGCTAATTTATACCTCAATTGGCAAGTTGTCCGTCGTCCTTTGCCCGCTGCCTTGCGGATGGCATAATGGCTGATTTTTATCATCTCACGGATCATTCCCATATCAGATCGACCCGTAATGCCTCCTTGGCCACGGACCACATACAATCAACCGGGGACAATTGTGTGCTTCGCGCACAATTAAGTTAATATTCCATTGAGAAAAGATTTTCAATTACAATCTGGTTCCAAATCGCAAAATTGAAAAATACCCCGAGCATAGAAAAAAAAATAAACTCCTATCTGCAGCAGGCCATGGCAGGCGACAGGCTGGCGGCCCTGCGTGAACTCAAGCGCATGCAACGCGCCGAGCACAAACCCGGACGGGATCCAAAGCTTGCCGAGCGTCTTGAGCGACTGCAAAAACGCCTGCAGGCATCCGCCCGGCGAAAAGCCGGGCGTCGGGAAAACATGCCAACGCCGCGCTTTAATGAAGCCCTGCCGATTTTTTCCAGAAAAGACGAAATCATCGCCGCCATCAAGCAGCACCAGGTTGTGGTGGTATCCGGGGAGACCGGATCGGGCAAGACCACCCAGTTGCCACAATACTGTCTGGCCGCCGGCAGGGGCCTTGATGGCATCATCGGCTGCACCCAGCCGCGAAGAATTGCCGCCACCACAGTCGCGCGACGCATTGCCGAAGAGCTTGGAGCCGACAATGCCGGGGCTGTCGGGTATAAAATCCGCTTCAAGGATCGCACCATGCGGGACACCTATGTAAAAATCATGACCGACGGTATCCTGCTGGCTGAAACCCAGCACGACCGGTGGCTGAGCGCCTATGATACAATTATCGTCGATGAGGCCCATGAGCGCAGCCTGAACATCGATTTTATCCTGGGTATTCTGAAAACCCTGTTGGTCAGGAGGAACGATTTGAAACTGATCATCACCTCGGCCACCATCGATACCCGTAAATTCTCAGAAGCTTTTGGCCGGGCACCGGTGATTGAAGTCTCCGGCCGCATGTATCCTGTCGAGATTCAATACCTCCCGGAACAACCCGGCGCTTCACAAACCGACGACCCGACCCATGTGGAGTTGGCCGTGCAGGCCGTCAGGCGCATTTTGCAGCAGCGCCGCCCCGGTGACATGCTGGTGTTTATGCCCAGCGAGCAGGACATCCGTGAAACCTGCGAACTCATTGAAGCTGAAAAACCGCCCGGCGCCCGCGTGATGCCCCTGTTCGCCCGGCTGTCGTCTGCCGATCAGTCCCGCGTCTTTTCCCGTCTGCCGCAAAAAAAAATCATTGTCGCTACCAATGTGGCCGAAACCTCCATTACCATTCCGGGAATCCGATACGTCATTGACTCGGGACTGGCACGTATCGCCCGGTATTCCCCCCGCACGCGCACCACCTCCCTGCCGGTGGTACCGGTTTCGAAAAGCAGCTGCGACCAGCGCAAAGGCCGCTGCGGCCGGGTGCAAAACGGGGTCTGTTTCCGGCTTTTCTCCGAAAACGACTATCAATCCCGCCCCCGCTTTACTCCCCCGGAAATTCTGCGCGCCAACCTGGCCGAAGTCATTTTGCGGATGATTCACCTGAAGCTCGGGGATATCGCGGACTTTCCCTTTATTGATCGGCCGGAAGAAAAAAGCATAAAAGACGGCTTTGACCTGCTTTTTGAACTGGG
>JAOZPY010000024.1:0-8437 GCA_029932495.1 Desulfobacterales bacterium | reverse complement strand
GCGGAAGGGGGAAAAGCCAATTGGGAAGGCGGAAGGGGGAAAAGCCAATTGGGAAGGCGGAAGGCGGAAGGGGGAAAAGCCAATTGGGAAGGCGGAAGGGGGAAAAGCCAATTGGGAAGGCGGAAGGCGGAAGGGGGAAAAGCCAATTGGGAAGGCGGAAGGCGGAAAGGGGAAAGAGGAAAGTAAAAAGAGAGCGGGTGCAATTGGAAAGTTTGTTACTTCCGACTTCCGACTTCCGATTTCCGACTTCCAGTCTGTTCATCGGGCCATTTTAAGCGGATTTCTTTCGAACATCGCTCAGAAAAAAGAAAAAAACATCTTTCAGGCCGCCAAGGGCCGGGAGGTGATGATCTTTCCCGGGTCCGGGCTTTTCAACAAAAACGGTAACTGGATCGTCGCGGCGGAAATCGTGAAGACCTCCCGGATTTTTGCCCGAACTGTTGCCGTTATTGACCCCGGTTGGCTGGAAGATCTTGGCGGCGACCTGTGCCGACGAACTTACCTGGAGCCGCACTGGGAAAGAAATCGCGGAGAAGTGGTGGCCTCACTGCAGATTTCGCTGTTCGGCTTGATTATCGTTGCGGGCCGCAAAGTGTCTTTCGGTAAGATAGATGCCCGTCAAGCATCGGATATCTTTATTCAAAGCGCCCTGGTAAACGGTGATGTCAAAAAACCATTCGGCTTCATGACGCACAACCGCCGCCTGATCGAAGATGTCCTGGACAAGGAAAACCGAATCCGACGCCGGGATCTTCTGGTCGATGAGCCGCAAATGGCTGAATTTTATCGCCAGCGTCTGCCGGAAATTTCTGACCTGCGCTCGTTGTCCCGGCTATTGAAGCAAAAGGGCGGCGACCATTTTTTACGCATGGGCGATGAAGATCTTCTGCAGCACCGCCCGGACGAATCCGAACTGCAGCAATATCCGAAACAACTCGCGCTGGGCGACCACAGCCTCGAGTGCAGCTATTGCTTTGCCCCCGGCACGGATGATGACGGCATTACCCTGAAAGTGCCCGCCGCGTTGACCCCGCATGTTTCCCCGGCAGCGGTCGACTGGCTGGTCCCCGGGCTGCTGGCGGCTAAAATTGAGGCGCTGATCAAAGGGCTGCCGAAAATTTACCGCAAAAAATTGGCGCCGATAAAAAAAACGGCTCTGGTTATCATCCATGAAATGCCCAAAACCAGCGGCTCACTGATATCCGCCCTGGGGGATTTCATTCACCGGCGCTTCGCGGTAAACATCCCGGCTGAAGCTTGGTCCCCGCATTTGTTGCCCGAACACCTTAAAATGCGCATCTGCATCACGGCCTCCGATGGGCGGCAGCTGCACGTCGGGCGGGATCCCGCCATACTGGGACAGGACGTCGCCGGTGACATCCGGCACACCGAATTTGAAGCCGCACGCAGGCAATGGGAAAAATCCGGCATCACCCGCTGGGACTTCGGGGATCTGCCGGAGTCTATCGGCGCCTCCAATGGCAACAGCACCGGATGGATCGCCTATCCGGCACTTGAAAAAGATTCATCCACGAAAAAACAGGTCAACCTGCGTCTGATCGCCCGACGGCAACCGGCCCTGGAAATCCACCGGCAGGGAGTGGCAGCCCTTTTTGCGATTCATTTCGCCAGAGAGCTGAAATTCTTAAAACGCCGCCTCAATCTTGAAAAACCGGCCGCTGAAATGGCCGATTATTTCGGAGGCGCCCGTCGGCTGCAGCAACACATGCTGGAACGGGTGATCCGGGACCTGTTCGGCAGAAACATCCGCTCGGCTGAAGCTTTTTACGATCACGCCGCAGCCGCAGCCGCGCAAATCCTGCCCGTCGGCGAAAAGCTATGCGAGCTGACAACGGCGGTGATCACCGCTTACGGTAATGCCCGCCGCCGGTTTGCCGCTCCTGGCAAAAGCAATGTCGTCAACTCGCCGGCCCAGCAGTTTTTTCAGCACCTGACCCATGAACTGAACCGACTGGTGCCGGATTCCTTTGTGACCCTCTACGATATGAATCGCCTGCCTCACTTGGTGCGCTATATTCGCGCCCTTGAAATTCGGGCTGTGCGAGCCCAGGTGGATTTTGAAAAGGACCGGGCCAAATCCGAAACCGTCCGGCCTTTCACCGACCACCTGGATGCCTGGCTGGCCAATCTGCCGGAATCGACCTCCGCTGAGAAACGTCAGGCCCTGGAAGACTACTTCTGGCTGATAGAGGAGTACAAAGTTTCCATCTTTGCCCAGGAGCTGAAAACCGCCGTACCGGTTTCCGCCAAGCGCCTGGAGCAAAAAATGAAACAAATTGAGCGAATGGCATGAATTGAAGTGGGAAGGTGGAAGGCGGAAGTGAGAAAGCGGAAGGCGGAATTGGGAATGAAAAAAGATCCTGAAAAACCTCTGGTGAGCGTGATTATCCCGACTTACAACCGGGGGTGGATCGTCCGGGAAGCCATTGATTCGGTGCTGGCCCAGGACTTTGAAGATTTTGAACTGATTGTGATCGATGATGGTTCCACCGACGACACCCGGCGGCTGCTCGATAGTTATGGCCGGGACATCACCGTCATTTGCCAGGCCAATTCCGGGGTCAGCGCAGCGCGCAACCGGGGAATTGCCGCTGCGGCCGGCCAACTGATTGCCTTTCTGGATTCCGACGATCTATGGCTGCCCGGCAAGCTTTCCCGGCAGGTGGCCTTTTTTGAAACCCATCCGCAAACGCTGATCAACCAGACCAATGAAATATGGGTCCGCAACGGCGTGCGGGTCAACCCGGGTCGGCGGCATCGCAAATCTTCCGGCATGATTTTCGAACGCTCCCTGGCCCTGTGCCTGGTCAGTCCCTCGGCGGTGATGGTCAGAAAAAACCTGCTGGACACCGTCGGCGGGTTCGACGAAACTATGCCGGCCTGCGAAGACTATGATTTGTGGCTGCGTATCAGCTGCCGTTATCCCGTTTACCTGATCGACACCCCCTTGATCATCAAACGCGGCGGGCATGCCGACCAGTTGTCAAAAGCCGCCGGACTCGACCGGCACCGGATTCGATCCCTTTGCAAAATCATCGACGGCGGACGGCTTTCCCAATCCCAGCGCCGGGTGGCCGTCCAGGTACTGAAAAAAAAATGCACCATTTATGCCGGGGGCTGCCGCAGGCGAGGTCGGGACGCTGAGGCCGCCCATTATGAGGATCTGATCCGCCGGTACCAGATATTCTCCCCGTAACCGATCTTTTGAAAAAAATGGGGATAATTTCCGGAATTTGCAGTTATCGGTTGCATTTTACAGCCGGGTTTGGTAGGAAATACAAACATCTGAATTTAATTCATACTATAACACCGTATTAATTTCTAAACTTAAGAATAGAAAGGGGTGATAAAAACCATTTGCTTCGAGGCTCTGTCAACCTTAACGTTAACCGTTTAAACCAAAGGAGAATCAAATGAAAAAAGGATTAATTTTTGCCCTAGCACTTATTTTCGGACTGGCCCTTCTCATCGGCCCGAGTCCTTTTGAACAAAACGCCACGGCCGGCAAAACCATCTTTGTAACCATCGGCACGGGCGGAATTACCGGGGTGTATTATCCCACCGGCGGTGCGATTGCTAAAATGGTCAACAAGAAACGCAAAGAATACGGCATCCGGGCCACGGTGGAGTCTACCGGCGGGTCGGTGTTCAACATCAACGCCATCATGTCCGGTGACCTGGAATTCGGTGTGGCTCAGTCCGATCGTCAGTACCAGGCCTGGAACGGACTTGCCAACTGGAAAGACAAGGGCCCCCAAAAGGATCTGCGGGCCGTGTTTTCCATCCACCCGGAAACCGTCGATTTGATTGCCGCGGTGGATGCCGGTATCAACAGTTTGCAGGATCTCAAGGGAAAACGGGTCAACATCGGCAACATCGGCTCCGGTTACCGTAAAAATGCCATCGATGCCCTGGTGGCCAACGGCCTGGACTACAAGAAAGACTTTCATGCTGAAAGCCTGAAAGCCGCCGAGGCTCCCGGATTGATCCAGGACGGCCGGCTGGATGCCGCTTTTTACACCGTGGGCCACCCCAGCGGCTATTACAAGGAAGCCACCTCCGGAAAACGCAAGGTCAAGTTTATCCCCATTACGAATATCGAAAGTCTGCTGAAAAAATATCCTTACTATGCCAAGGCAGTCACCCTGGTGACCAAATTCTATCCCGGGGCAGCCAACGACCAGGATGTTCCCACCTTCGGTGTCAAGGCCACTTTTGTCACTTCCGCCAAGGTGCCTGACAAGGTCGTTTACGCCATCGTCAAGGAAGTCTTTGACAATTTCGAAACCTTTAAAAATCTTCATCCGGCCTATGCCGGCCTGACCAAGCAGAACATGCTCGAAGGCCTGTCAGCGCCCTTTCATCCGGGAGCGCTGAAATACTACAAAGAGGTAGGGCTGAAGTAGTTCACACCCCTGGCCGGAAAGGCGGCGGCTGCATGCCGCCGCCTTTCCGTGGCCGCTTGGTATGGAAACCGGCAAACCGATGGAACTTTGCCGCAGCGATTTAATTGTCAGAATCCAAACCGGGAAGCAGGTGGCCAAATGACGACGATCGATACCACGCATGAAGCAGATGAAGGGCTCGAAATCGCCCGCAGAATGGCCGAGGAGGAGGAAGGGGTTGCCAGAAGACCGCAGGGACCCACGAAATGGGTGATTCCCACCATCTGTGTCATCTGGAGCTTCTTCCAGCTGTCCATTGCCAGCTGGTGGATTCTGGACACGGTGTTTATCCGGGCCATTCACCTGGGATTCGCCCTGCTGGTGGTCTATTTAAACTATCCTTTATTCAAAGAAACCCGCCTGGGTCTTAAATTTCTGAGTGTCAAGAATCGAATTCCCTGGTATGATTTTATCATTGCCGTGGTGGCCTGCCTCTCAGCGGTTTATATTGCCATTGATTATGTCGGCATCAATGAGCGTTACGGCGCGCCCATCACCCGGGACATTGTCATCGGGTTGATCCTGCTGTTCGTGCTGCTGGAAGCTTCCCGGCGCGTTATCGGCCCGGCCCTGTCGATCATCGCACTTTTTTTCTGTTTCTACGCTTTTTTTGGCCCTTACATGCCGGACATTCTAGCCTTCAAGGGGGTCTCACTGGGACGCTTCATGGGTCAAATCACCATGTCCACCGAAGGCATCTACGGCATCCCCCTGGATGTATCGGCCACCATTGTTTTCTTGTTTGTCCTCTTCGGTGCCATGCTGGAAAAGGCAGGTGCCGGTCACTATTTTATTCAACTGGCCCTGAGCATTCTGGGTGGCTTCAAGGGCGGTCCGGCCAAGGCAGCGGTAATGGGCAGCGGACTGACCGGCCTGGTGTCGGGCTCGAGCATCGCCAATATCGTCACCACCGGGACCTTCACTATTCCGTTGATGAAAAAGGTCGGTTATCCCCCCACCAAGGCGGCTGCCGTGGAAGTGGCCGCCAGCACCGACGGTCAACTGGCACCGCCGATCATGGGCGCCGCCGCTTTCATCATCGCCGAGTATGTCAACGTGCCTTACATCGAAGTGATCAAAGCCGCCGCCATTCCAGCTTTTGCCTCCTATGCGGCTCTTTTTTACATCACCCATATCGAGGCTTCCAAGCTAGGTCTGCAGGGCCTGCCGCGCAGCGAACTGCCCCGCTTTTTCAAAACCCTGATCAGTGGCGTACATTACCTGATCCCCATTTCAATGTTGCTTTACGAGCTGATCATTGCCCGGCATTCAGCGGAACTGGCGGCCTTCAACGCCATCTGGGTGATGGCCATCCTCATGCTGTTCCAGAATCCGGTCAAGGCCTATTTGAGCAAACAGCCCATCGGCCCGGCCTTCAAACAAAGTGTGGTTGATATTTTTTCCGCTCTGGCCAGCGGAGCCCGCAACATGTGCTCGGTGGCCCTGGCCACGGCGGCAGCCGGCATCATTGTTGGCGTGGTCGCCATGGGACTCGGCGGGCTGATCACCGAGGTCATCGATGTGCTGGCCGGAGGCAACATCTTCATGCTGCTGGTCATCACCGCGATTGCCAGCCTGATCATCGGCATGGGTTTGCCCACCACGGCCACTTACATCGTCATGGCCTCTTTGACAGCGCCGGTGATTGTGACCGTCGGCGGGGATATGGATTTCATCGTGCCGTTGATGGCCGCCCACCTGTTCTGCTTTTATTTCGGTATTCTGGCCGATGACACGCCGCCGGTGGGCCTGGCGGCTTATGCAGCTTCGGCGATTGCCAAATCACCGCCCATCCCCACTGGGCTGCAGGGATTCATGTATGACATTCGCACGGCGATCCTGCCGTTCATGTTCATCTTCAATTCCGACCTGATCCTGCACAACATAAGCAGCTGGTTCCAGGGGTTGCTGATCTTTTTGATGGCCTGCCTGGGCAACTTCGCTTTTGCCTCGGCCACCCAGGGGTGGTTTGTCGCCCGGAACAGATTTTACGAAATACCGTTGTTCCTGTTTGTCACGCTGAACCTGATGCGACCGGATCTGATTGCCAAATGGGTGGGCCTGCCCCATGATCAGCGCTACTGGACCTACCTGATCGGGCTGGTCTTATTTGGACTGCTTTACCTGATGCAGCGACCGCGCACTCCAAAACCGGCGACCGTATGAAAAATCAAGGCCGGTTTTTTTTGCTTCATCACGGATTTTCCCATGCTGCCGGGAAAATCCGGCAGAGGCACAAAAGGAAAATTCGCCATGGAACCCATTAAGAAAATTCTGGTTGCCATCGCTTTTTCAAAATACTCTGAAGAAATTTTGGCCTATGCAGTGCGTATCGCCGAGCCTTTGGATGCCGGACTGATCATTGCCAGCATCATCAATATCAGGGACGTGCAAGCCGTGGGGTCGATTGCAGCCATGGGCTATGAGGTCAACGGCGACCATTATGTTACGGAGATAGAAAAAGAACGGCGCAAAACCCTGGACCGGATGCTTGAAAAAATATCTTTTCCGACGGCGAAGGTGCGCGCCATTTTCAAAGTCGGTCACCCGTTTGAGGAACTGCTGAAAATTGCCGTTAATGAAAATGCAGACTTGATGGTGATGGGGGTCAAAGGCCGGTCGGATCTGGAACATATTCTGGTGGGGTCCGTGGCTGAAAAAATATTTCGGCGCTCCCCCGTTCCAATCCTGTCATACCGGCATAAAGAGCATTCGGCAAAACTCAAAAAGAAAATTGACCTTTCGTGAGCGCTCATGCTTTCTGGCAGTGGCTTTTCTTTATTGCAACGAGGTCACAGTTGGCGTCATACCAAGGCAATGGAGCAATTGCCTGGGAAGGAGGACCCAATGGCCGGACATCCTTTACGCAAGTATGTCATCATCGCGGTGATCCTTTTTTGCAACGTTTTGCCGGCAGCCGCCGGGGAGCGTTTCACGGACAACGGTGATGGTACAGTTACGGATCATCAGCTTGGCCTCATGTGGTCCAATACGGACAACAATGGGGACATCAACTGGATTCAGGCCCAAAAGTGGACCCGCTACACATTCCCGTATACCCTGCCAAAAACATATGACAACTGGCGTCTGCCCACCTTGGCCGAGCTGAAAAGCATTTTAGTGACCGATAAAAATTATGCGGGATATGAGACCGACTGCGGGCAGTGGGTCAGGACCATCCCGCAGATCCACCTCAGTTGCGGCTGGGTATGGACTTCGGAAACCGATCCCATTGCGCCGACGGCCCGCATTTTCAATTTCAACAACGTTTCCTCATCCACGACCCGCAAGGCCCATCGTCGGGGCTACCGGGCCCTGCCGGTGCGCAATATAAAATAACTAGTTCTGGGTCACCCTGAGGACTTCTTCAATGGTTGTGACCCCTTCGCGCACCTTCTGGATTCCATCCTGACGCAGATTTCTCATTTTCTGGCGGGCGGCCTCGTTTTTGATGTGCTGGGAATCATAGGTCTTGAGAATCAGGCTTTTTAAACTGTCGCTGAGCACCATGATTTCAAAAATCCCGATGCGCCCCCGGTAGCCGGTCTGAATGCACTTGCTGCACCCCACGGCCTTATAGATGGAACGCTTGCCAAAGTATTCCGGGGCCACCCCGATGCTTTCCAGGTAAATGGCGCTGGGTTTGTAAGGTTTTTTGCAATCAGCGCATAAAACACGTACCAGGCGCTGGGCCATTACCGCCAGCACCGACGAGGAAATTAGAAATGGCTCGACACCCATGTCTACCAGGCGCGTAATGGCACTGGCCGAATCGTTGGTGTGCAAGGTGGAAAATACCAGGTGCCCGGTCAGCGCCGACTGCACGGCAATTTCGGCTGTTTCCTGGTCGCGGATTTCACCGACCAGAATCACGTCCGGGTCCTGGCGCACAATGGATCGAAGCCCCCGGGCAAAAGTCAGATCGATCTTGGGATTGACCTGGATCTGGCTGATCCCCTTGATCTGGTATT
>JAOZPY010000325.1:1209-4145 GCA_029932495.1 Desulfobacterales bacterium | reverse complement strand
TTTTCAGAGCGGAGATAAGCTCCAGTTTATTCATACAACCTCCTTCCAAATCTGCAGGTGACCATTAGCGTATTTTAAATTTATAATCTAAAACTTGATAAAATGTCAAGCAGTTATGTTAATATTTTCGGCAGCAGCTCCAGATCCTCTTCATCGACTTCCACAGATGCATACTGGCCGAGCGCTTCAACATTTACGATGACACGCCCTTGTCCACGCTGGCGGACAAAGGTGCCGACAACCCCCGCAAACGGACCCTGGACCACCATGACGCGGTCGCCTTTTTTTAAACGTGAACCGGTGCTTACCAGGGTGTCCGTGGCCACCATGATTTTCAGGGATGCGATAGTTTCGTCGGGTACCGGCACCGGGCCCTGTCGACTGCCGATCAGGCGCACCGCACCGGCTGTTTTTACAATCTCAAGATGGGCGGTGGGATGCAGATCCGTTTTTACGAAAAGGTATCCCGGGAAAAGGGGCACCCGGATCGTCGCCTTGCGGTCGCGGCGCTTGCTGCGCACGGTTATTCGTGGCAAAAAGGCCTCGACGGATTTGCGGGCCAACTGGTCGTCAACCACTTTTTCATGACGGCTCTTGGTGTGCAGCACGTACCACATCAGTTTATTTTTGTTTTTTATCACTTTAGATGCCAAACTCTCCCAGTCCGAACAGGTTGATTTGAATTGAAAAATCCAGGTTTTCAGGCTTTTTCGACAAAGAAGCATCGATTGACCAGCATTGGGCCTTGTAGGACAGTCCGCCCCCCGCCTGTACCTTTTGGTTGGTCGAAAAATTGTACTCATATTCGCCGAAGGTGGTCAACCGGTCAGTGATTTTCAGGCGCAGGGTGGTCAGCAGGGATTTGGCTGGATTCAGCTCGATCTCATTGCTGTCCTTCGTATAGCGGTATCGCACAAACAGGCGATCGCCGCGGTTGTCCCAGAGGTTGAGATCCAGGTTGTGGGATAAAAATTTCCAGTCATAGACCGACCACAGGGCGTCGGCGTCCACGGAAATGTATTTGCCCGGGAATAAATCCAGTTTGGCGGAAATGGGGGAAAACGTCCGGTTGAAAAGTTTGGAATGCCGTTTGGTAAAATCATAGCTTTGGGTCAGTGCCAAGCGAAAAAAGTCATTATAGCTGTAGTCAGAGATGGAGTCGATAACCGCGGACTGGTTCTGGTCCCGGCGGCGGCTCACGGCATAGGACCCTCTTTTACGGGATTTGGATGTCAGGGTGTTCGTCAGCGAATAGGTCAGCAGGTTTTTTTTATCAATACGGTCCAGGGAATCAAAGTCGGGCAGATCCATCTGGTCGACTTTGGGTGTATATTCATGGATGACCTGCGGCCGGATGGTGTGTTTGATGGCATCAAGGGTTTGGCCCCCAAAATCAAAAACCCGGTGGACTTCAGAAAAAAGATCCAGCCGGGTGTCGTACAGCTCCCGGTGGTAGTATTTTTTATTCTTGGGGCCGAACTCCTTTTTGTCCACCCGCCACGCGGTTCCCTGGACCCCCACCGAAGGCTCGATGCTGATATAGGATTTAAAGTTGAGGGGCAGATACAGCCTGGGATGCGCATTGATGCGCTGGGTGCGTTTGCCTTCCTGGCGCCAGTAGTAAATATAATGCGAATTGAGGTTGTAAAAAAAAGGAGAGTTGAAAATGCGCTGCTTGATGGCGTCAAAATTGACCAGCGGCAGCTGCTGCAGCGTTGTATTATCTGCATGGCTGTTGCGGATGGTGCTGTCCAGGTTGTACTGCCCCTGAACATTGAGGCTGTAACCGGACCATATCTTATTGAAATTCAGGCGGTTGGTTCGCACCGGATCGTTGTAGTCATCCAGATCCCGGTTGAAGTTTTCTTCAAAATATTTTTTTGACTCCTTCCAGCCCATATACCCGTCTTTGAAGCTACGGGTATAATCCTGGTCACTGACAAGGTCCAGATCCAGCTGGGCTGTGAAATCGAAGGGTAGCTGCTGAAGATGGCTGCCCCGCAGCCAGTAGCGGCTGCGATTTTTCCGCAGGATGTCCTGGCTGCCGTCATCAAATCCCCACTGCTGGCTGTTGTCGCCGGTGCCGTCATCCTTTTTAAGGTCGGTAAATCCGTCCGCCATCCAGGTGCCCTTGGACTTTTCATCCAGGCAATAGCGAAACTCGGTCCCGTACTTCATGCCCCGTTTGGTCATGTAATTGCCGTAAAACGTAGCATCGGAGCTTTTATTGATGGCCCAGAAAAAAGGCTGGTTGTAATAGGTCCCCCAGCGATCCGAAAAACCGCCTTTGGGGAGCAGAAAACCGGTCTGCCGTTTGCCTCTGGCCGGGTAATAGAAATAGGGTGTATATAAGGTCGGGACTTTGCGGGCCCACAGGACAGCGTTTACGGCCGTGCCGGAGCCATCTTCGGTGATTTTCACTTTGCTGCCGGTTATTTTCCAATCGGGATTTTCACCGTCGCAGGTGGTAATGGTGGCTTTATCGATGGTATAGACGCTGGGGCCGATTTTTTTGATGACATCACCGGTTATCTGGTAATTATTTTCCTTAATATACAGGAACCCATTGTCAACCGATCCGGTTTGCCTGACCAGGTCGATTTCCATGCTGGTGCCCTGTAAGATGTCCTCGCCGTTGGTCAGCACGACATCCCCCCAGGCATAGGCTTTCATGCTCTTGTGATCAAAGCGTACATGGTCCGCCATTAATTTTATCGTACTTTTGTAAATCAACACGTTGCCGCCGGCCAGGTACGTGTCGGTCTTTTTATCATAGGTGACTTCATCGGCTTCCAGCATCCAGGGCCGCGTGGGGTCTGCAATCAATTTTTGTATTTGCCTCTGGTTGCCACCGGCGGCGGCTGGAACCGCAGCCATGACCGCAACCCATGCGATGATGCCCGAAATGAGAAAAATAAGCAGGCCGGCCGCCTGCC
>JAOZPY010000325.1:0-1109 GCA_029932495.1 Desulfobacterales bacterium | reverse complement strand
GAACTTTGGTTGCATAAGTTTATAGGGCTGCTGGCGGTCATGCTGCTTGAACCGGTTTGAAATTTAAGCTATACAGTGATTGATTAATAGGGTTTTAAAGCCAAGTTAGTGAGAAAAGTCAAGATATACATTTTTATCATGCACGTTTTGCTTACAAACGACGATGGAATCCATGCTCCGGGGCTGTGGTCACTTTACCGGGCCCTGGGTGCAAGGCATACGGTCACCGTGGTGGCCCCTGATCGCGAGCGCAGTGCCGTGGGGCATGCCATTACGCTGCATCAACCGCTGCGCGCGGCGCTGGTGTCAGTAAACGACGGCTGTCGCGGATATGCGGTCACCGGCACACCCGCCGACTGCGTTAAGCTGGGGATTATGGAGATTATCGGCCATCGGCCTGATGCCGTCATCGCCGGCATCAATGCCGGGGCCAATGTGGGTGCCAATTTGAACTATTCCGGCACGGTGGCGGCCGCCAAAGAGGCGGCCCTGTGCGGGACGGTGGGAATCGCGGTGTCCATCGAAGGCCCAGGGGAGAATTTTTGTAATGATACCGCCCTGCTGGTGGCAAGGCTTTGCGAAGCGGTGGCTGACAGAGGCCTGCCCTTTGGCACCTTTGTCAACGTGAACATACCCGGCTGTCCGGTTCATGAAATCCGGGGGGTAAAAGTCAGCCGCCAGGCGGTGGAGCGACTGTCAGAATATATCGACAAGCGCACCGACCCGCGCCGTCGGACCTATTACTGGCAGGGACCGGACAGACAGACATTTGCAGATGATCCCGAAATCGACGGTACGGCTCTGGAGCGCAGTTATATTTCCATCACCCCGGTTAAGTGTGATATGACCGACTACCGCCTGCTGGAAGATATGAAGGGGTGGGGGCTGGAGGGGGTTATTAAAAAATGAATATCGAACATCGAACGCCCAACATCGAATGTCGAATGAAAAAGGACATAAATAACCCCTGACTACGCGATATATTGTATTTGCTTTTATTCGACGTTGGAAGTTCGATGTTGGATGTTGGACGTTCATCTTTTATTTTAATACGTTACTAACTCAACTTTCGGGTTTCATATTCAAATTGTTCTTTGACAAGCCGACAC
>JAOZPY010000324.1 GCA_029932495.1 Desulfobacterales bacterium | reverse complement strand
TTGCAGAAAACTTCCTGCCACGTTTTTTTCCATCTCCTGAAACATTTTCCAGGGGACCGCAAAAGAGAGCAAGTCGCGATCGAGCTGTCTTCTGATATTTTCGCGTGCCGATATGTCCGTAAGGCCGACGACGGCCCGCTGTCTTTCGCTGCGGGCTTCCTGGTAAGGAAAAATGCCGATGGTCTGACACCCGGCGGCATAAGGAATAATCACATTGTCATTGCTCTGCCGGCCGTAGTTTGCCAGAATCACCAGCGCGGAGAGCTGGTCGGGCGGAGCCAAAAATACGATAATTTCCGGCAGCGCGCTGCCTTCAGCGACAGCGTTCAGGGGTTGAAAAATGACATATTTTGAAGGGACATCCATGATGGGCATGGCATTGACAAATCTTTCGACCAGTTCAGGAGACTTCAGATATCTTTCGCCCTGCAGAAAATCTTCCAGGAAATCTTTTGTCACAAAGTTTTCAATCTGCCCGGCAACCGTTTTGCCTTTATCCGAATGGGCATTGCCTGTTGAGAGGAAATGACAAAAGCATTCGATACCGCCGGGAAACTTGAGATACTGGTTGCCAAACCCCAGGCCGACCCCACCGCCCCAGCATCCATAGGTGTCTTTGTCAAAAACCGCTGTTTTGCCCCTGGCCGCACTGGCCAGCAGCCACATGACACAGCCCCATTTGCCTTGCCTGAATTGCTGAGCCTTTGCCGGTTTTTCATCGTCCCATAGGATGGCTATGGGGGGGTACTTAAGCTTGAGTGCTTCCGCGATCTTGCTTTTCATCTGTTTTCTCCTACTATCCGGAATAATCTACGCGCCATCCGGTTTCCAGGACTTCCATCCGCCGCCAAGGGCTTTGTACAGCCGCACGAGATTGGAGATTACGGCCCCCTCACTCTGAGCCAGCTGATCCTCTATGATGAGCAACGAACGCTGGGCGTCCAGCACGTTATTGAAATCCACCAGACCGGCCTGGTACACGTCCCTGGCCAGCGCAGCAGCCCGTTGGGCAGCGACCGTCGCTTTGGTGAGGGATTCCCGCCGGCGCTGTTCCTTGGCATAGGCCACCAGCGCATTTTCCACCTCCTCCAGGGCTCTGAGTACCGTCGATTCGTATTGGATCAGGGCCTGTTCCTGAAGGGCGGTCTGCACCTCGATGTTTTGTCGAATGGCGCCGCCGCGAAAAATATTCCAGGAAATGCCGGGGCCGCCGATACTCCAGGTTCGGCTGGCCCATTCGCTAAAATCGCTGAAGGTAACTGATTCAAGACCGATACTGCCGATCAGATGAAACTTGGGATAAAGCTCTGCCGTGGCGACACCGATTCGGGCCGTCTGGGCGGCCAGGTTGCGTTCGGCCCGACGGATATCGGGACGCTGGCGCAGGGTCTCGGCCGGAATCCCGACAGCCACTGTTGGCGGGAGCACCGGTATGGGTTGTTCATCGGCCAGTTCTCGGGAAATCTTGCCGGGTGGTTCCCCCAGGAGCACCGCCAGACGATTTTTTGCCGCTTCCAGTCCTGTCTCCAGAGACGGGATCGCGGAACGGGAATTTTCCAGTATCCGCAGGGATTCCTGCACGGCCAGATCGTCGATGAGTCCTGCCTGGTACCGCGATTGATTCAGGTCATAGCTCTCCTGCAGGGTCTTGATATTTGCCTTGATTACTGCCAGCCGGGCTTGAAAGGTCCGCACCTCCACATGGTTTAAGGCCACCTCGGCCAGCAAACTCACCAGTGTCTGGTGCAGACCCTCCTGGGTGGCCTCAAGGTTGGCCTGGGCTGCCTCAACCGACCGACGGATCCCGCCAAAAACATCCAGTTCCCAGCCGGCATCAAATCCGGCAGAATACAAGTTGGAGTACAAGTTGACCTGATTTCCTCTAGCGACATTTTTGCTGCCGCGACGCCTGGAGGCCGAAGCGCCGGCGTCCAAAGTGGGAAAAAGCCTGGCACGGCTGATACCGCGCAGGGCCCGGGCTTGCCGGACTCTGGCCTGGGCATTTTTCAGGTCAAGATTGCCCTTGAGCGCACGTTCCACCAGACTGGAAAGTTGCGGATCCTTTAGCGTACTCCACCAACGAGCCAGGGTTTCCGGCTTCACTTTTTCCGCAGTCAGTCCGCCGGACGGTTCGGTATGCCATTTTGGAGGTGCATCAGGCGCAACCCGGGTATAGTCGGGTCCCACCATACATCCGGCCAGGATCAGTCCGATGATAACGGCGGTCAGGGATGAAAAGTGAAAACGGTTCTTGCCTGCAGACGGTTTACGGTGGTATCGATTTGCCGGTATAGATCGCATGTTTATCTCATTTCGCACTTTTTTTTAACTTCTATCGGCAGCTTTTGTTGCCGCCTTTTCACGGTGGCGTGTGCGCCAGGCACTGCCCTTTTCGCGGAATGACTGAAAAGTATAATAAAGCGGGGGAATTAGAAAAATTCCCAGTAGAGTCGCCGCCAGCATGCCGGAAAAAACCGTGGTGCCGATGGCCCTCCGGCTGCCGGCCCCGGCCCCGGTGGCGATCACCATGGGCGCCACGCCCAGGATAAAGGTAAAGGCGGTCATTAACACCGGACGGAAGCGGGTTTTGGCTCCCTCCACCGCAGCCTTGGCGGCGGGAAGACCTTCTTTCCGGCGGTCTTTGGCAAACTCCACGATCAAAATGGCGTTCTTGGCAGCCAGGCCCACCAGCAGAACCAAACCGATCTGGGCATAGATACTTAGGTTGAGTCCTGCGATCCACAAACCCGCCAGTCCTCCCAGACTGGCCACCGGGATTGACAAAATGATAGACAGTGGGATGTTCCAGCTCTCGTATTGGCCCACCAGGAAAAGATAGCCGAATAGCAGGGCCAGAGCGAACAGGAAGGCAACCTTACCCCCCGCCTTGCGCTCCTGGAAGGACATGGAAGACCAGTCAAAGGCGTAGCCGGCTGGCAGGGTCTTGGCCGCCAACCGTTCCATGGCCGCCATGGCATCTCCCGAGGAAAAGCCCGGGGCGGCGCTACCGTTGATCTGGACGCTGGTGAACTGGTTATAACGGTAGACGAGCTGGGGCGCCAGGATAGTCGACAGGGTGATCAGACTTCTCATGGGCACCATTTTGCCGCCATTACTGCGGACGTAAAGACGGTTGATGTCATCTACGGCGTCGCGGTAAGAAGCCTCGGCCTGGACTTTGACCTGGTAGACCCGGCCGTAGAGATTGAAATCGTTGACATAGCCTGAACCGAGCTGCTCCTGCAAGGTGGCGAATACCCGGCTGACTGGTACGTTGAGGGTTTCTGCCCGGGTGCGGTCCAGCTTCACAAATATCTGCGGCGTGTCGGCTGTGTAAGTGGAAAACACCCGCATTAGGGTCGGGTCCTGGTTGGCGGCGATCAGCATGGCCCGGGTCACGGCGGCAATCTTGCGCGGCGGCTGGTCTTCAAGGGCTAAGAGTCGGAAATCAAAACCGCCGGTGGTGCCCAGACCCATGATGGGCGGCGGAACAAATGCAAAAATATTGGCAGCCGATATGCCGGCCAGCCTGCCCATGGCCTGCCCCACGATAGCGCCGATCTGCTGATCGGGACGGGTGCGCTCATCCCAGGGTTTCAGAACCACAATGCCGAATGCCACGTTTTCCGCGGTGCCGCTGAGCAGGCTGAACCCGCTGACCCCTAAAACGTCATCAACACCGTCAATGTCCTGAAGCGTCCGGGTGACCCGCTGCATCACCTTGTTGGTGCGGGCAAGCGATGCCCCTTCAGGCAGCTGGGTATTGATAAAAAAGGCGCCCTGGTCTTCCGGGGGAAGGAAACTGGTTGGCGTGCGTGTGAACAGAAAATAGCCGGCACCGAGAACGCAGACGAATATTACCAGCGCCACCAACAGCCGCCGGACCAGCCACGCGGTGCTGACCACGTAAACGCTGCGTGAGATGTCCAGCGCCCGGTTAAACCAGGCCAGGGGCCCGCGCCGGATGACCTTGGGCTCTCTGAGTAAAACGGCGCACAAGGCCGGACTCAGCGTCAGGGCGTTGATGGCCGATATCACCACCGCCGTACAGATGGTCACAGCAAACTGCTTGTAGAGCTGCCCGGTAATGCCGGGCATAAAACCGACCGGGACGAACACGGCCAGCAGCACCAGGGTGGTGGCGATAATCGGGCCGGTCACCTGGCCCATGGCCCG
>JAOZPY010000323.1 GCA_029932495.1 Desulfobacterales bacterium | reverse complement strand
CCGGCGGTTTCCTCCGGGTTGTTCCAGTACTCCTTCATCACCAGCGGGCTTTTGATAATCAGTTCCCCGGGCTGGCCCGGCTCGATGTCCTCCACTCCTTTGTCTAGATCCACCAGCCGCACGTCGGTGTCCGGAAAAGGAATCCCGATGCTGCCGGCTTTTTTAAGCCCCAACACCGGGTTGGCGATCCCCAATGAAGTGGTTTCACTCATGCCCCAGCCCTCGCTGAAATTGATGCCCATGTCGCGGGTCTGTTCGATGAGCTCCACGGCCATGGGCCCTCCCCCGCTGTTGAACAGCCCCAGGCGTTTTCCAAGCTGCAGCTCACCGGCCTTGGGGTGGTTGACGACCGCGTTGATCATGGTGGGCACGGCCGGAAAAAAGGTGATCCGTTCGAAATTGCCCAGCAGTCCCATGAACTCGTCAAGTTCAAAGCGCGGCACCACGATCTGGGTAGCGCAGCTGAACATGGCCCAGTTGAGCACCACGATAGTGCCATAGACGTGAAAATAAGGCAATACCGCCATCACCGTACGCTCAGCCGGCGGCGTGTAGCTGATGGTCGCATTGCCCCATAGGGCACACTGCAAGGTGGCCGCCACCAAGTTGGCGTGGGTCAGCACCGCCCCCTTGGGAATTCCGGTGGTCCCGCCGGTAAACTGGATCAGCGCGGGGTCTTCGGGAACCACCTTGATTCTGGGCAGGGACGTGGTGGAACAGCTTTCCAGAAGCTCGGAAAAATGATGCCAGCCTTCCTCCAGTTCCAGTTCGGCACCCGTGCTCTTTTCGAAACCGTCGATGTAGTCCGTCACCCGGGTGACAATGACCCGTGCAATGCTGACCTTCTGACACATCGGCCGAACGTTGCCCAGCACCATGTCGAAGGTAAACAGGGTCGTAATGCCGGTGTTGCCCGCCAGGGCGCTCAGCTCTTGGTCCGTATACATGGGATTTAAGTTGACCACAATGGCCCCCAGGTTTAGCACGGCATAATAAGCAATGATGTACTGGGGGCAGTTGGGCAGATGAATGCCCACCCGGTCGCCTTTTTTCACCCCCAGGTTCCCCAGGGCATTGGCCATCCGCAGCACCTGCTGGCGCAACTGCCAGAAGCTTATCTCTGTGCCGTAAAAATTGGTGGCGGCCTTGTCGGGGTAAGTGCCGGCCGCAAAACTGAGCATTTCATGGGCCGGAATTTTCGGGTAGCGAATAGTGGTGGGCACATTGTAATCATAGTGGCGCAGCCAGGGTCTGTTTTGCATGGCAACCTCCTTGCGGACTGATCGGCTATTAAAAATATAATTAATAAAACCGTTCACATCTAGCATTGTCAAACAAAAAACGCTTTTTCTTTACCTTAATTTTGCAAAAGTCGGAGGGTAAACAACAAGGTTTGCCATGTTGTTTATGCAACACTGAGGTTTACAGTCCTCCAAAGCCACCATCCGAAATTTCCATGGCCGCCGGGCTGCCGTCCTCAATGGCATTCATCCTGCCCAGGGTGACGGGCAGCTCGGTGTTGATGTAAAATTCCGCGGTCTTAATCTGACCCTCGTAAAAATCGATGTCTTTTTTCTTGGCTCCCGCGGCCAGCTTTTGCGAAGCGGTTGTCGCCCGCCACAGCAGCATCCAGGCCATGATGGTATCCCCCATGGCATACAGAAACGGCAGCGAATGGGCAAAGGCGACCTTGAAATCCGGCGAGATGGCCATTTTTCCGATATGCATGGCGATTTCCGCCAGCCGGTTGGCGGCGGTTTCGACTTTTCCGGCCAACCCCTGCAGGTTTTGTTCTTTTTTGGCTAAGGCAACAGTCTTTTGAATTTCACCCAGAAAATGCATGAAAACCGCGCCTTTCTGCAAGCCTATTTTGCGCGCCAGCAGGTCCATGGCCTGAATTCCGCTGCAGCCCTCATAAATGGTGGTCACCTTGCAGTCGCGGGCATATTGCTCCACCGGATAGTCCCGGGTATAGCCCGCGCCGCCGAATACCTGGATGGCCTGGATACAGACATCATATCCCTTAACGGCATGGTAGTCTTTAACGACGGGTGTCAGTAGACTGAACAGGTCGGCATAAAGCGCCCTTTTTTCCGGCGTATCGGCCGTTGCTGCATCCGTTCCGCATTTGACCAAGAAATAGAAAAAGCTGCGCATGCCTTCCACGTACGATTTCATCCATAAAAGGTTGCGGCGTACATCCGGGTGTTTGATGATGGCCACCGACGGAGCTCCGTGGTCCTTAAAATCCGCCAGATCCCTGCCCTGAATCCGTTCCCTGGCATAGTTGACCGCCAGCATATAGCTTGCCGACGCATAGCACAGGGCCTGCAGTCCGATGCTCATGCGAGCCCCATTGATCATATGAAACATGATGTTCATTCCCCGGCACCGCTCGCCGAGCAGATAGCCGGTACATTCACCCTTGCTGCCCAGCGCCATGCTGCAGGTGGCGCTGCCGTGAATGCCGTGTTTTTCCTCCACTCCGGTGCAGACGATATCGTTGCGCTCTCCAAGGCTGCCATCCTCATTGACATGGTACTTGGGAACAATGAACAGGGAGATGCCCTTGGTTCCCGGGGGATCCCCCTCGATGCGCGCCAGCACCGGATGAATGATGTTTTCCACCAGATCGTATTCACCATTGGTTATAAAAATCTTGCTGCCGTTGAGGCGATAGCTGCCGTCCGGGTTTTCGACTGCCGTTGTGCTCAGCGCCCCCACGTCGGACCCGGCCTCAGCTTCGGTGAGCAGCATGGTACCGCCCCACTGCGCGGCGGTCAGTTTGTGGACGTACTTTTCCTTTTGCTCCGGCGTGCCGAACAACTGGATCATTTCGGCGGTCCCGTTTCCCATGGAGGCATAACCAAACAGAGCCCAGTTGGCCGCCAGAAAATATTCGGCAGCGCCCGCGCCGACAAAAGCGGGGGCACCCTGGCCCCCCATTTCCTGGGGCACACTGAGGTTTTGCCATTCCCCCTCCAGAATCAGCTTGAAAACCCGGTGAAAACTCTCCGGGACCCTGACGACCCCTTTTTCAAACTGGACGCCTTCCCGGTCCCCATCGATCAGCGTGGGCAACAATTCCTTGATTGCCAAGGCGCGGGCCTCGGTCAGAATCATGTCACAGGTTTTCTTGTTGAATTCTTTGTATAAATCATGTTTGAGAATGTTCTCAAAATTCATTTGTTCCCAGAAAACAAAATCGATATCCCGTCTGTCTGCCAGTTGCTGTGCCATAATTATAAATTCTCCTTTTAGGCCGGCCGCCGTACAACTTCATAAAGATCCGCCGGTCAGTTATCAGCCAATTCCGAAACACCCCATCATTTATGTTTTTACGTGCAGCTATCTACACGCATTTCGTGCAAAGAATTACACGTGAAACCTATTTATTATATTTAATTACTTTGTCAAGCAATATTTTTATATTTTTAACTTGACATAGTTTTATTGAATGCCTAAAAAAATAGGGGCAATTTTCCGCCTGTCGCAACCGACGTTTACTGCGATAATTTTATCGAGGAAACCATGAAAATTGGCGAACTGGTCAAACAAACCGGTGTTCCCAAGGAAACCATCCATTTTTACATCCGCGAGGGACTGCTGCGCAAACCCCGCAAGTCCGGTATAAATTCAGCGGAATACAATCCCGGCTACGTGGACCGCATCCGTCTGATCAAGGGGTTGCGTGACAACTACCATCTTCCGATCCCGGAAATAAAAGAAATCGTTAAAAACTTCAACAAACAATCCCCCGTCGACCAGGCGGTTTCCCAGTATCACAGCCGGTTTTCCCGGCCGGCGGATCGCCTGTTGACGCGGCAAGTGGTGGGGCGTGATGCCTTCCTGAAAATCACCGGACTGGGCCGCAGGTGGTTGATCAATGCTGAAAAATGGGGGGTGATCACCCCCGACCTCAGCGGCCCCGAGCCGATTTACTCCGCTGATGATGTGGCCATCGGCCGATTGATGGTGGACATGGATAACCTGGGCTTTGGTCCTAAAGACGGGCACGATCCGGAAGATTTGAGAGAAATTGCCAACTTCGTCCGGGAATTTGTTGCCAGCAACATCAAAAAATACTATGAGAGCAACCTGGAAAGGCTGTCTGCAAAAGGCTTTGCTGAAAAAGCCGGCCAGTTTCACGAAGTGATCAGCCTTTTTTTCTATCATCTTTACC
>JAOZPY010000322.1 GCA_029932495.1 Desulfobacterales bacterium | reverse complement strand
CGTGTACCATCAATGCGCCCATCAAAATGGCCGTGATTACATCACCTGGAACCCCAAGCGTCAGCATCGGAATCAGCGCGCCACCACAAGCAGCATTGTTTCCGGACTCAGCGGCAGCAAGCCCATCCGTTGCCCCCTTGCCGAAAAGCTCAGGATGCTTCGAGCGCTTCTGAGCCAATCCATAACTTAAATAGGCCGAGGTAACAGAACCGGTTCCGGGGAGCGCACCGATGCACACTCCAATCAGAGAACTCAATGAGAAAATAGGCAGATAGGATTTAAATTCTTTCCACGTCATGTGCGCATCATCCGCAGTTGAAGGCGGCGGCAGCAATGACCCTCTGGAACGGGTAACAATTTTTTCTGACTGTTTCAGTACTTCCGCTACGGCAAAAATTCCGATAACCAGTGGAATTAGTGGAAATCCATCCTCCAGCACCGTAAAGCCAAAGCAAAAACGAGGCAGCCCGATGATTGGATCCAGCTTCACAGTACTCAGCGCAAGTCCCAATCCGGTTGCCATAACTCCCATCAAAAGCGATTTGCCTGAAAGTGATGAAATAATCACCAATGAAAAGACAATCAGCATGGATAGTTCAGCCGGGCCAAACATCAACGCAATGGCCGCAATGGCCTGGGCAACCATGATTAAAAGCATGACACCAAAAGCATCCCCGAAAACCGAGGCGAAAAGAGCAGTGTCAAGGGCTTTGCCGGATTTCCCCTGCAGAGCGAGCGGGTAGCCGTCAAGCACAGTTGCGGCAGCAGCCGGAGTTCCGGGTGTATTTATCATGATGGCAGAAATCGACCCGCCGTAGACACCTCCCTTATAGATACCAAGCATCAACGCAATAGCAGGGATAGCACCGAGTGAATACGTGAGGGGAATCGCTACCGAAATAGCGACCGCTGGTCCAAGCCCCGGAATAATGCCAATGACTGCACCAAAAAATACCCCTATGGCTGACGCAAGAAAAATTTTGAATTGGAAAACGATCACTATCCCCGCTCCCAAGTCTGCAAGCCATTCAATCATAATCTATTATCTCCCAATCAAGGGTCCGTTTATTCAATGTGTTATCGGAGAATGATAAAAAAATGGGCGCCATATCAATCGGATACAAAATCCAGGAGTAAGTTCTCAATAAGTTCCAACAGCTCAGCGCCATGGGTGTTTCGGTTTCGCTCTTACGCCTAAAAATTGAGATTCCCCCCATGACCGGCTTCATGGAGTGGAAACCATGTTGGGTTTAACGGCTAAAACAGTGGGGTTGATGGTAATGGAATCTTCATGAGCATATGAAAAATAATGTAAAGTGCCGGTGGCAGAACAATGGCTACAATGAAAAAACCAACACTGATCCTGGTCCCACTGAACCACATTGCAAATATAATAAATGCAAAGGTTGATACGGTATAACCAACATACATAATACCGACGGTATATAAAGCAATGGAAAATATATACAGCGCCGCTCTCTTGATCCGGTCGAATTCAATGGCTATTTTCTCGTTGGAAACGGTTGATCTTAATTGAAAATAGTTCAAGATTATCGACACAATGCTGAGTATAAATAATGTTCCGGACAGGATGTAAGGAAAGGTTCGGCCGGAAACATGCCTGAATCCATCTGTTTGCCCAACTACCTGTGTCCGTGCCAAAAAAAAATAGACGATTGAAAACAGCAGCACTCCAACACTTATCCACAAATTGCGTATGTGTTCTTGTTTTGACATGGCGTTTACCCTAGAAGGCTGCTCGTTCTTGGAGGCGTTTCATCAATGAACAATCTTACTGCCGCTCGGCCGTCTGAATTTCAAGAACTCGTTGCATGCTCCTAAAGCAGCTTGAAATTCGCAACACCGGCCGAGCGGATGGCTTTTCGGCCCGGTTGCACAATGCCGCTTCGCCGAAACACCCCGGCGCTCCTCTGGCAACCCGTTACCGGAGGTTATTGAGAAGATACATCCACATCAGCTGCGTCTATTTTTTCCAGGTACTCCGCTGGCTTTATCCTTCAACGCCTCCGCTGGTGAAACCTTACATCCGTCAAACACCACCTGAGGTTCGGTTTCAGTGGAGTTCCATGAAAACGATTTGAATCGTATTACTTTTTGATTTTGAAAGCCCCTGAGTCGATCATTTTTTTAACTTCAGCGGCTTCAAGTTCGATTGATTTTCGGGTTTCGGCACCTGACATCCAAACCTTACCCCATTTCAAAGAATCGAGAATCGCAGCATATTTTGGGTAATCCACCGCTTTTTTAAAGGCTGATTCAAGCGTTTTCAGGACATCTGGAGGAGTGCCTTTCGGAGCAGCAAGGGTGTAATAAATGCCTGTGGATAGATTTGCAAATCCAAGATCCGAGAAAGTCGGGACCCCTGGATAATATTTGCTTGGCTTGCCAGGCAATACGATTGCTTTTACCCCAGAGTTGTAATTGTCAGTCCAGATCAAGTCAACATGACCGCCGAGCAACGCGGAAATTGTCGGCGGTCCACCGTTGAAAGGAACACACTGGAAATCAATATTGAACTGCTTTTTTAGCAGCAAACTGGTGTAATTGTGCAGGCCAGTCAAGCCGATTTGACCCAAATTCAATTCGCCCGGGTGTTTTTTTGCGTATTTGATGAACCCATCAAAATTCTGAAACTTTTTCAAGGATCGACTGATTCCCAAATAGTAATTCGGTGCACACACAGTACAGATGTATTCAGGCGTTTCCCAGGTGTAGCCTAAATTTCGAACCTGGGTGCTGATACTCATAATGGATTTGACAGCTAGAAAAATCGTATATCCGTCAGGTCGACTGGAAAGGGCCTTCTTCATTCCAATCTGCGCTCCAGCGCCCGGCATGGGAGTAACAACCACTTGCTGCCCAAGCTCTTTTTCCGCCGCTTCAGCGAGGACCCGGAGATTGATGTCAGCATTTCCTCCAGGAGGAAAGGGGACAATCAGGGTGATGGGACGACTTGGGAAAGGGCCGGCCACTGCCTGCTGTAAGCCGAAACTCAGCAGCATGAGTGTCATAAGAAAAACAAACAAAGTTTTGTTCATCAGTTCCTTTTTCATTTTCAGACTCCTTTCAAAATAGTAAAGTAATTGTGGTGGAAAAGATCCTCCAACCACACACAGAACAACAAGGCACACAACAAAATCTATTTTGACTTGTATGCACCCAGCTTCGCCAGCGAAGTGCTGGCCGGGCTGATAATTTCGGGATCTACCATGACATTAATTAAAGCCACCTTTCTTGAGGCAAAGGCTTTGTCCAATGTGGCTGGCAATTCCGAAGGATCCTCAATGAAATATCCTTCCCCCCCCATGGCCTTGACCATTTCGTGATAGGGCGTCGCACCCAGCCAGGCAACAAAATCAAAGGGCCGACCAAACCTGAGCTGCTGGCTGTGGCGAATCATGCCCCAGCTCTGATCGTTGGCGACAACAATGACAAAATGCAATCCGTGACGAATGGCGGTGTTAATCTCCATAAAGTTGAAGCCAAGGGAACCATCACCTGTAACCAGAGCAAGACGACTCTCAGGGTAAAGCAGCCTGGCGGTGATTGTATTGCAAATCCCGCCGCCGATACAGCCGAAGAGTCCATGGCTCAACAGCCGATAGGGTTTCTTAACCGTTCGCCCCAGGTGAATCCAGGTATGGGTGTCACCGCCATCCGCGATAATGATGTCTTCATCCCGATTCATATACTGATCCAGTTCATAAACAAGACGTTGCGGGTGAATCGGCCTTGCGTCACTCGTCATCGTGGGCATCTGGGCCTGGAGGTATTTTTCTTTTTCAGCGTTAATGAATTCAATCCAGGCATTGAAGCGATGGGGGTCAGGATTTTCCTTGTCCTGGACTTCGATGAGCTCACGCACGAAAGCATCTACATCACAGACCACAGGCAGGTCGATACGCCGATTTCTCCCGACTTCCTCGCCCTCAATATCCACCTGTACAACGGTCGCGTTTTTGCTCAACAATGCACCGAATCCTTCAATCAGGCTTATCCGGTGTCCGAGAATTATAATCAGATCAGCGTTGGCATAGGCCTGGGTCGCTGCTCCGTTCTGGGCAGGATGAGCAAGGCCGAAGCAGAGCGGGTGTTCGTCAGAGACGATACCGCGTCCCATATTAATGGTATAAAGCGGGATGCCATTTTTTTCGATGAATTTTTGAAGT
>JAOZPY010000321.1 GCA_029932495.1 Desulfobacterales bacterium | reverse complement strand
ATCACCCCGCCGATGGAAAAAACCCGCCATTTCCAGCTTTTTTCTTTTTCCTCGGTGGATTCCGCCAGGGCCATGGTCCCCAGGGCGGCCACCGGTGCCATGGGAAAGGGCAGCTTTTCCACATCCGAGGTCACGCGATACAGGGCATAGCCTAAGCCGAACTGGTCGATACGTTGAATAATCTGGGTGCCGATGAGCAGCAGGATGGGGATCAGCCAGTCGCGGTCGAAAAAGGTGCGTTCCACCAGGGAAGAAGATCCCGCGTGGGGAGCCACCCAGCTGGGAATGAATTCGGTCAGCCCCAGCATGCGGGCGGCATCGGATTGAACCAGGTACTGATTCCACAAAAGACCCTGGAAAGGCGTATGCATGGCCGCCCCGGCCATGTAAAACAGCAGAAAGATCTCCTGCTGCTTCAGTTCGCTGTAAGAGCGTTTGGCCATTTCTGCAAAGAGGATAATGGTGACCCAACGCGCCGCCGGCCCGATTCCGCTGCCGATGACCAGCTGCAGGTACATGCTGCCGGGCATCATCAGAAAGCCGATAAAAACCGCCCCCACAATGGTTTTCCAGTCAAAGCCCTCTTCAAAATGGTCCGGGGCCTTGAGCAGATCCCGATACTCCTGCAGTTCCTTGTCTTCGTACATACCTGTATTCCCTAATGCCGGGTTTTTTGCCTACTTAACTGCTGAGCAATAAAAAAATATCATGGAGATTTTATGTCCTTTGCACGAGTTAGTGTCCGTCCACAAATGGTAGATTTTGGTTCGCAGCAAGGCCTGAGCGATTTTGAAACCGCAGGCATAGTTGGCTATGGCGAGGATTTCAAAAGAGCGAAAACGCCGCTGCGGGCCAAAAGGTGCCGTTTGTGGGCGGACACTAGTTGGGCAACACCATATAGCTCGAATAGCTGAAAAGTCCGTAAATGGCCCAGGAGCCGGCCATGAAAAAATCACCGATGATCAGGCCAATGAAAAAATTGCGTAATTTTTTAAACAGCACCACCCCGCCGTAACGCATGCACAGGGCGTTGAAGAGCCAACCGATGAAAAAGCTGAACCACAACGTCCACATGGCGGAGCTGTATGCGGTCAGATAGCCGATGGGATGAATCGGCCACCAGTAAAAGCGATGGTAGCATATCGACAGCACCAGCATCACGGCCGCTCCCACCAATGTAAAGATGATCACCCATTTGCTGGCGGCCATGGGCGATTGCACCAGGTTGTATACGTTATCATAGAGTGTAACGGTGGTACGGGTGGCCCAGTCCAGCTGAAGTTCACGAATGCCAAATTTATAGCCCAGTGCCAACATGGCCACAAAGGAAACCGCCACTCCGGCTACCAGGGTAATCAGGATGGTTGCCAGGATACGGCGTTTGCCGGTCATATTTTGCGTGACTTTGCTGGTGTGCAGCAAAGATGGCATGAGGCATTCTCGCAGATCCACAAAGAGCACTTTTTGCATCACCGCGGCAGCCAGGATGCCGACATTGGTAAAAAACCGGGAATGAATAAATGCCAGCATACCGTCCATGGGAGCGGCGGTCAGCGTAAAATACGCAATGCCGCCCTGGCAGATTACCCGGGTGGCCACCAGGGTGAATACGAAAAAGGCACCCACCAGGATAAAGGAAATCCAAAACGGGATGCCGAAATAATTTCCCCAGATGACAATTCCCAGCCCTCCCAGAACAAATCCCCAGAATGACCAGCGGGTGGAAAACCAGTCGGATGGACTTGGGGCGTCTTTTTTGAGGCCAAAACCCTTGAGCAGCACATCCAGAAAATGAAACCGTGCCAGCCAGGCCAGAAAAACGAAAAATACCAGGTAGGCGCCGATCATCTGGGTCTCTTCAGGACGTGCCAGGGTGGGTCCGAAGGTCACTCCCAGGGCCGCCGCCGGAATATTAATTCCCAGAAAACTCAGCAGCCCGATCAGCAGGGCTCCCAGAATGAAAAAAAACCAGAACGAAAAGGAAATCTGCTTGGAGGTCAAAAAGGCGAAGCCGATAAAGGCCGGGTAAATATAGATTTTGAGTTTGTAAAAACCCGAAAACAGCCCGTGTTTGGGGAAATATTTTCCCAGCAGAAACAGGACCGGCACGGAGGGCAGGGATGGATAGTAAAAACTGATGCCGTTTATCAGGTGCAACAAGATGGGGATGGAAAGTCCCGCCAGCAAAAAGCGGTTGGTGAAAAACCGTGCCAGCTCATTTTTATCCAATGCCTCCTGCAGCAAAAACGGTACCTGCAGCAGGGGAAAGTTCATGCGTTCATTGTACAGCGGCTGGCGGCTGAGCAGGTTGATGATGCAGACACTGACAAAATAGCACAACAGAATAAATCCCGCCCAGGTTGCCAGGGGCCCGATCCAGGCGTTCCAGGGGATTTGTTTCAGCACCTGCCCCCACCCCAACTGGCGTCCACCGGCAAGTCCGTCGTACAGGTCGGTGATGGCCTGGGCGTTTTGGGGGTACCAGGCTTTGGGCATCAGCGGGTGCAGCACTTGTGCCCAGCGGTTTTCGACGGTAGCAAAATGATAGGGGGCGGTCAGATTGAGAAAAAAAGTTCGCGCCAGGCCGGTCCACGCAATTCCTGAAAGCAGCACCATCAGGCTCCAGACCACCAGCAGTTCCTTGCCGGTCAGCCAGTTTTTACCCCTGAATACCATACGGAGGGCGGCTGTGGCGATCATCATCCACACCAGGATGTAAAATGGCGCCAGTGGGAAATGTCCTCCACCCAGAGGGGTTCCCTGGCGGAACGCATTGTTAAACGGCGTGATCAGGCAGATCGCCAGGGCCAGCGCGGAGCCGATTAAAACGGCGCGCCAGCGGATGATATTTTCCGCCCGGCGATCTTTGGCTGTCTGTTTGACTTGACTTTCGCTCATCGAATTTTTCCCCGGTCACAACGGGTTGTATTTTGGGTCAAGGTGTCCATTGTTCTATGTGTGTCCGCACCTTCAAAGCCGCTGTCCCTGTGCAGGGCTTTATGCCTGCTGCCTGTTTTCAGCTTTTTGCAGTATCTGTTCGTAGAATGCTTTATTGCGGTCATCAAATGATCGCCAGACCAGCAACTGCCGCCGAACGACATGCAAGAAAGTTTTATTGATGCGTCGCCAGGCGTTGGCTTCCCCGGATAGACGGGTCAACTTGACATGAATTTCAAGAAAACCGGGTTCCTCTTCCGTCGGTCTGAACTGCAGCTCGACTGCCTGCATGATGCCGAAATCAAATGGTGCCAGCCAGACGTTGGAACGCAGCACGAGACATTCACAGGTACTTTGGGGATGCAAAGCTTCATTTCTATCATTTGCCGGTTGTTCGTGATCGATAAAACTGAACTGAACATCGGCTGTGGAAAACATCCCGTGGGAGACATCCTGGTGCCCTACGAAATAATCATAGAGGAAACCGCCGATGCTGTGGTGCTCCTTATGGGTCATTAAAAAGGGCAGGGTGATTTGCATCTGGTTGCCCTCCGCCGGTGGCAGGGACCAGGAACGATTCACATCCGGGATGGCGATTTGCCCGGCTACCCGGGATGGATAGATCACCGAGACCAGCACCACCACAATGACCAGCACCATGGCCGCCACACCGGCCAGAGAGGAATAGTTGACGGTAATTCCGGACCACAACGCGGTTTCCGCAAATAAGCGGGCCGTTATCTGTGCCAGCAGATATCCGAAAACCACGCTCAACACGGCAAAGGCCATCGCCTCGGCGACAAACAGGAACGATACATGGGAAGGCGCCAACCCCACTGAGGTGTAAATCGCAATTTCACGTTTGCGCTCATAAACACTGCCAATCATGGTGTTCAGGACGATGAATATCGAGATGGCCAGCGGGATGATAATATTGGGTACCCCGCTGTAGCTCATGGTGTCACTGGCATTATACAGGTAGATGCCGTCTGTCTCCCCGCTGAAAAGTGACAGGCCGAAACGGTCCACCAGATTCTGGGCCGTATCCTGGATCGTTTTTTGAGAGGTGGTTCGAATGGCGACCGCCTTCAGATGCCCCCCGGCAGCCATCAGCGTCTGGTAGGGGATGATCATTGTCAGATCCGCCGGGATATGCTGATAGCGGCTTTGAAATTGCCGCACGTCTTCACCGGATTCAAGGGCTTCCATTTCCACTTCGCTCATGGCGGTCGACAGCTCCCGCGGGAAGGTAACCGGCG
>JAOZPY010000320.1 GCA_029932495.1 Desulfobacterales bacterium | reverse complement strand
TGGAAAACTTCAAGCTGAAACTTTCCGGCACACCGGCCTATTACCGCTCCGTGGCCGAAAATAAGAATATGCTCCTGCAAGCTGGATTCGATATCGAAAAAACACAACCCTCAGGACCCAATGGAGAATTAATTTGGATGATCGCAAGGATCCGGCCGGCGGCATGACCCCATCAAATCCTTCAACCGACAGCGGCCTGTCGCTGGGAGAATGCATCGGCATGGGTGCCCTGGCCGGGGCCGCCTTGCTGGCTCTAGTTGACCCGCGGCTGTCCATCATTGTCCTAACAGGCTTTATCCTGTTGTGTGGGATCGCATCGTTTTTCCCCCGCTTCGGCTTTTTTTTGCCGATCATCAGCCGGGGCACATCCGCTAAAAAGGCGGTGGCCCTGACCTTCGATGACGGCCCGGACCCGCTTTCCACCCCGCCGCTGCTGCGACTGCTGGCAGCCCACGGGGTAAAAGCGACATTTTTTGTCATCGGTAAACATGCCGCCGCGCATCCGGAACTGATCAAAGCGATCTTGGGCCAGGGGCATGCCGTCGCAAATCATTCCTACACCCATGACAACCTGGTGATGTTTCGCAGCGCAAAGTCCATCGCTGCTGAAATTGCCTCGACGCAACAGGTGTTGCAAAATTTGGGAATCCGTCCCCTGGCCTTTCGTCCGCCGGTGGGAATTACCGGTCCACGCCTGCAGCCGGCACTGTCAAAGACCGGCCTGTATACCGTCAATTTCAGCTGCCGCGCCATCGATGGGGGCAACCGCTGGATAAAAAACCTTTCAAAAAAAATATTAAAGCGCATTCGACCCGGCGACATTGTCGCCCTGCACGATGCCAGCCCCCCGAACCCATCGCTTCTGCCGGCCTGGTTAAACGAAATCGAATTGCTGCTGGACGGCATCCAGACCCGGGGCCTCACGGTTCTGCCGCTGGCGGAAATTATCGACCGCCCGGTGATGCTTGCCACCAATGATGATAAAGAATTGCGGGGGGCACAGGTAGGCTGATGCTTTCTCTGGATATTGAAGAAGCCTTTGAAAAAGCACCCGACGGGTTGCGCAGCGAGGCCTTGTAAAAACCGCCACGCTGTTTGGCCCTCCTCTTCACACCATTGTTGTCACTTAGCAGATACAAGCATCTAATATCGAAAGTCGGATCAGCGCTATTATCTAGGACGCAGATAAGCGCCCTCCAGCCGGCTTAGCGCGTGGGCCGCACCTTCCATTCGCACCAGTTGCTTTTGGGCCCCGGACGGCCCCGGGTGTCCACGGCCCAGACCCGCCAGCGGCCGTTGAAAACAGCGCGGGCCAAAAAGGGATATTGCGTTGCCTTTATACCCGGAACGGTTTGCGATGCCTGCCAGCCGGCGCCCCGTTTAACCCCGATTTCGAGTGTGTAGCTCAGGGCGCCCCACACTCTTTTCCACCGGAGTGTTACATAAGGCATTTCGCGTTGGTAAAGCCTCCCGTTTTTGGGCCCGATCGGCTGCGGGGCCACCGGCACCATGCTGACGGGCACGACCTGGAAGGTTTCCCACTGGCGGGCTGCGTTCCGGTTGGCGACCAGTTCGCGACCACCACCGGCTTCGGCACATACATATTTTCCGTTGTGCGTTCTCAGGGCAATTTTCCCGCTTCCCCTGCCGACCTTGAGAAAAGTCTCGTGGGCTCCAATCCAGGTCTGATCGGGCACCAAATTTGCGCCGCCCCCCCGGGCGGCTCGCACGAATTTTTCGTTGCAAGCTTTCAGTGCAACGTGGCCGTCCTCCAGGCGAATCATCTCGAAAACTTCCCAGATGCCGATAGTATTGCGGTTGGCGGTCAATTTGCGCCGCCCCCCGCCTTCGGCACAGACATACTGGCCGTTGTGAGCCCGCAGGGCGACAAGGCTGCATCCAGGGGTGAAGTTTGCCGTCTTGCGAATATTGGCGACCGGTTTCATTTGAAGGCTGGCCAGGCTCAAGCCCTTGACGACAATTTCACGATATTGCGGATTCTTGTTCTTCAGGGCATCGGAGGTGAGCAGCAGGGGCGATTTGGCCTTGAGAAAACCGTAGCGGAACAGAATCTGGTAACCGCTGCTGGTTTTCCTGAAATATTTATTGGAATAGTCGTCGATGTAAAAGCGGAAATTGCGATGGTCGGATGCCCGCGTTTTCTCAATCCGAAATTCATGCACCTTGTGGGTATGGCCTGAAAAGACAAGCACTGGATGGTCGGTGCTCTGGCCGGGCCGGCGGCAGATGAGATCCAGAAAACTGGTATTTTGGCCCTCGGCGCTGTAAAAATTTAACAGCGGTGAGGCGCTTCCCTGCTTGAAAAACCCGCGCTGATCCAGCACAAAGCCATCATTGCGCAAATCAGTCCATTTTTTTTCGTAAAGTTTGACCAGCCAGTTTCTGGCTTTTGACCGGGTCTCAGTCCACTTTTTTTTCAGGTTTTCCTCGTAGAGGCATTCAATCCCCCCGGTGGCAGCCTTTTGCAATCCCACCAGGGGTGCGTGGGTGAAGACAAAGATGAGCTTTTCCTGATTTCCCTGGAGCGCTTTTCGTAGAAGATGCACATGCTCCGAGGTAATGCCGCGCCCATGCGGACCGTCGCTGAGAAAGTCCTTGCTGGAATCCTGGCTGGGACTGACGAATTCCTTTTTACTGGGATAGACATCGTGGCCGGTGTTCAAACACAAGATGTGGCAGTTGCCGATGGTCAATTCAAAATCAAAGTCATAGTTAACCGTGGACAGGTACTGGGACAAGATCCATGATTTCGGCTTGATCAGCCAGTAGCTCTTGTCGCCCCAGGTGTCGACCAGGCTGGCCTGCCAACTTCGATGGCCGGATTCCTTGAACATTTTTCGAACCCCTATGGAATCCGGAATTCTGACCAGCGACATCCAGGAATGATCCCTGCCGCCCAGTCTGGGATAAGCCCAGAAGTCGTATTCCCGGCCCATGGGCCCGCTGATGCCCAGGGCGCGGTAGTCATTGCGGGTTTCAACAGAATCCTTAAACCATGAGACGATGGGAACATCGGCGCCGACATTGCAGTTGAGCAGGATCTCATTGGCGTAGTAATCATGATTTCCGGGAATGGTAAAGATGGGGCACTGCAATGCTTCCCCCTTCCCGTCGCTGCCCGTAATGATCTCCTGGAATTTTTTAAGGTTGGAATCCCAGGACGAGCCGGCAACCTGTTTGCGCCGATCCGGCCAGCCATTGTGCTTGCAGACGAATTTTCCATTCCAGTAACCGTCAAAATAATATTCCAGGATATCGCCGGTCAGAATGACAATGACATTTTCGTTTTTCTTCAAACGGGTGTTTGCATTTTTGATAAAGGCTCTCAAATGATCGTTGAAATTAACATAGGCCGCCTTTAAATTTTGGCACTCGGCTGGATTGCGGACCTGGCTGAGAAGCTGGGGAATCCGGTCACTTCTTTTGGCAATATGGGTATCGGTGATATGCAAAATAGTAAAATCGGATGCGGTTTTCAGAGTTTCATGAACGTAAACCGCATGATGATTGGTACCCCCGTGACCCTGCCAGCTCAAATCCAGCAAGGCTGGCAGCGTTGTGTTTTTTTTCAAACGATTGATGTCCGCCTGCCTGAGCCCCACCTCTACCCTGGCTTCCCAGCGAAATCCGACATGATACTGCTGCTGGTGAGATGTACGCGGATGGCGGACAGCGGAATAGCTGCCCCTGTAAACGGGATGCCTGAAATAACCGTATACCCTGAAAATACCCAGCGGCAGGCTCAAATTGTTCCGGATTATGCGGGGTGGGTTTTTCCTGAGGATTTCGACAATTTCAGCTATGGAAATGTAAGGAACATCTTCTTCGCGTTCTTGCCGGTCATTGTGCCAGTCTTTTTTGTAAGCGATGGTGATTTCAAAGCGCTGTAGATTGATGGAACTTAAGATCAGGGGATTGCCGAGGTTGGGCCTGACGAGTCGAATCATTTCACCCTCCTTTCATGATTCTCAGAGGTTGGACGGCGGATGTGATACGTGTTATGCGGGAAATCATGGACAATGATTTGAGGTGAGCAGTTTTCCCCGGTAAACAAGGCAGTAACATGTTGATTGCGTGCCTGTCAACATCAGGATCTCAGAAAGATCCCACAAATCAATGGAGTGCCAGGAATTGGGCCAGGGCCTGGTTGAACCGCTCCGGCTGGTCAACCGGCGTCGC
>JAOZPY010000319.1 GCA_029932495.1 Desulfobacterales bacterium | reverse complement strand
TTTCTTTACAGAGTATGGCGTTGGATGTAAAAATTTTTTTGCGACGATGGCTGAAACAGATTCCGAAAAACTTATGCCTGAAGGAGAAACAAAATGGCAATCATTACAGTTTCCAGGGGATCGTACAGCAAGGGCCGGGAACTGGCTGAGAAAGTCGCTCAACGTCTAGGATATGAATGTATCTCACGTGAAGTGCTGCTTGAGGCCTCAAAGGAGTTCAATATCCCTGAAATAAAGCTGGTGCGGGCCATCCATGATGCCCCGTCCATTCTGGATCGATTTGTCTACGGCAAAGAAAAATATGTCGCTTTTATCCAGGCGGCTATCTGCCGGCATTTAAAAAATGACAATGTGGTCTACTGCGGGCTTGCCGGTCATTTTTTTGTCGGAGACGTCTCCCATGCCCTCCGGGTTCGCGTTGTTGCGGATATGCAAGCCCGTGTAAAAGCGGAGATGGAACGCGAAGACATTTCTGCCCGGGAAGCGGAAAGAATTCTTAAAAAAGACGATGAGGAACGCCGCAAATGGAGCATGTTCCTGTATGGTATCGACACCCGGGAACCGCGCAATTACGATATGATCTTGCACATCAGCAAAATCACGGTGGATGACGCGGTGGACATTGTCTGCCACACTGTGGCGCTGGAACATTTCAAGACCACTGCGGCATCCCGGCAGGCTATGGACGACTTGGCATTGGCCGCGGAGGCAAAAGCCGTTCTCGTAAGTTCCAGGCCGGATGTTGAGGTTCAGGCCGCCAATGGGATCGTTGATATCACCACCGCAGCCCCTGAAGTCCATTACCAAACCATCAGTGAAGAGCTGCAAAAAGCCGTACAATCCATTGCCGGTGTGAAGGATATCCGGCTGCATATCGTTCCGTCAGATCCGGTGGATTAGATTTTCATTGCCAGTTGTTACAATGTTCTAATTAAATAAATCACCAGCAGGATGCCGATGGAGCCCAGCAAAATAGCAACCATTACGTCGCTGGCAATTGACGGCCGCCAGGTGCCTTCTATAATCTGTTTTTCGGTGACAAGGTAGCGGTAAACCGCCAGAAATCCGGCAGCCGCCCCTAGAAAAACCAGAAAAATTCCCAGGCAGGCATAGTCACTGATACCGTCAAGCGTGGCTTGAGCATCGGTTATCCGGCTGAACGCTGAAGCTGTAAAAAATTTTGTGATAATAAATCCGAACGCCATAATCCCGATGCTGGTCCGGATCCAGGCCAGAAATGTCCGCTCGTTGGCCATGTGCACCCGGCGATTTCTTGCCCGCGCCTGTTTTTTTTCTTCCGAAAGTTTATGCCCCAAAAAATACATTTAATCCTCCTTACCTGCCCTGAAATCCATTGGGACAAACTCTTATTATCTAAATGCGAACGACACACCGGCACCTCAACAGTCAAAGCCTTTTCTGGCAAGCACGCCTTGCTGGTAGTAGTGTTTCACTTCACGCATTTCGGTCACCAGGTCCGCGCCGGCGATTACTTCTTCCGGGCAGTATCGGCCGGTAAGAACCAGTTCCACCGGTGCCGGTTTTTCATCTATCAGTGTAAGCACATCCTGTACGGATAGCAACCCGAAATAGATCGCCACGCAGATTTCGTCGAATATGACCAGGGCGTATCGTCGGCTCAGCATTGCCTGTCTTCCGCGAGCCAGAGCCTGCCGTGCGGCATCAAGATCTTCTTTGCGGGGGGGGTGTTTGCGCAAAACAAAGCCGTCATTGCCGAAGCGCTCCAGTTCAATCAATGGCTGCAGCCGCCGCAGGCTTTCCAGTTCGCTATAAGGATAATCCTTCATCAACTGGACAATCAATGTTTTCATGCCTGCGCCGGCAGCCCGCAGCGCCAGTCCAAAGGCCGCGGTGGTTTTACCCTTGCCGTTTCCGGTATATATCTGAACAAAGCCTTTTTCTTTGCCATTCATGTTCATATCCAAATCCACAAAACTTTATCGGCCGTCCGGGTACGGCAACCGCCGGAAAGTTGGTCGAAGCCCCCGTTGCTGTCAGCCATTGATACTTTTTAAGATGATATCCCCCACGGCCACTCCCAGATCCGCGGCGACTACGGCGCACTTGGCCTTGAGCATGAAAAAAATGGGGCGATGCTGACCGGAAAGGGCCTCATAATTTCCCTGTCCCTTGCTGATAATGAATTCTGACCGGTAAAACAACTCTTTAAACTCCCGGCTGCAGGTTTCCAGAACGGTCCCCGGGGCATCGGTGCCGGATGAAACCACAGTGACCCGATCACCAAAACCGGCCTTGGCAGCATCTTCGCGGGTGGCGTCGTTGATTACCGGGCGGTCCCGGACAGCAAAGGTCACCGGTTTTTTCATCTCCTCGATCAGGATGCGGTCAAAAACGCATTCAGCGGCGTTGTCGGCAAGGTAAAGTACGCTGCGGGTACGTTGAAGTTGATCTTTAAAGGCCTTGTAATCGTCAACAGCAAACGATTTTACCAGCACAGCTTCGATTTCTTTTTCAATATCAAAGTCGTGGTTAACACCAAGGTCAATCACATTGCCGGCAATTGCAATCCGTACGGCGGCCAGCAAGGAGTCTTCGGACCGTGCGACGATTTTTTTCAGTTCCGGATAAAGACCGAGCGCTTGTTGCATATTGCGTTGCTTGATCTGCCGGTAGGGATCCGGGTTGGCCGTAACTTCATGGACCTTCCGATAAATCAGACGGCCGCTTTGCGCCGGTGAGCTTTCCAGGGGAATTGTTTGGAACATGGCGCCCACTTCATCAAGCAGGCGTTTGATTTGGACTTCATCATTGGTGGCCAGACGTCCGGCGCGCAACGCTTGGCTTAAAAAACACGGGTAGCACTCTAAAAATGTTCGCATTGAAACTCCTTTTGTCAGCAGGCGCAAATCTATTCGCTTTCACCCGTCCGGATGATCAGCAACGGGCGATCGACACGGTGCAAAACCCCCACCGCCACACTGCCGTAAAACGCTCGTGCCAGCCCGCCCCGGCCGTGACTGGCCATGGCGATCAGGCCCGCATCCTCCCGGGCGGCCGCCTCCAGAATTGCGGGTACCACCGGACCGGACACGATGAGTTTTCTGGCATCGATGCCCTTTTCCCGCAACTCGCCCTGCACGCCCGCCAGATAGATTTCGGCTTTTTTTCGTTGCTCAAGCCTGACCTGTTCATAGTTGGACACATCGACATATTCCGTGTAGCCCAGTTTGAATATTTCTTCTTCAACCTGCAGAAAAATCACCCGGGCCTCAAAGCGCAGGGCCAGCTCCTCGACATGGGGCAGGATGGCTTCCGCCCGTTTCGATCCATCGAGTGGAACCAGAATTTTTTTGTACATGACATTCTCCTTGCGTAATCTTAATGTTGCAACGCTGAAGGTAAATTAGGCTAAAACAATGCCCGCTGAAACAGTTTGACACAAAACAGCAGCAGCAAAATGCCGAACAGAATGCGGATGGTGCGCCCCCGCAGCTTTTCAGCCATGATCCGTGATCCGATCTGACCGCCGGCAAAGGAAAAAAGACCGGCCAGCAGTACAAACTTCCAGTTTACCGCCGCCAGGCTGGCATGGGTGATAAACCCGGAAACCGAAGAAAAGCAGACGATAAAAATGGAAGAGGCCGCCGCGGTTTTGGTGGGGACCTTGAGAAAATAGATCAGCAGGGGAACGACAAAAACCCCGCCGCCAATTCCCAGCAGGCCGGCCAGAAAGCCGATCACCAGTCCGATCACGCCTCCGCCGAAAATTCGTGTAAACCGGCTGCTGCCGCTGCCGGCGACCGCAGCCGGAGCTGAAAACAGCATTCGCAGGGCGGCCAGCAGGATCACCACGCCCATGATGCCGACAAAAATCCGGGTGTCGATCCAGCGGGTGGTCAAGGCCCCCAGGGGAGCTGCCAGCATCGACGTGACGATCAACGGCAGGCAGACCGAATAGTCCACCATTTTCTTGCGAGCATAAACATAGGCGGCCGAAGCGGCGGCAATGCCGTTTAAAAAAAGCGATGCCGTTACCGCCATGGACTTGGCAAAGCCCAGCAGCACGAAAAGCGGGGAAAAAATCAAACCGCCGCCGAGACCGATCATGGTCAGAACCAGTGAAGAAACAAATATAACTGCAAGCAATACCAACAAATTCATTTTGCTTGTCCTCCGGAAATCCCCTAATGCTTTTTCTCCAAAGATGCGACTATGAATC
>JAOZPY010000023.1 GCA_029932495.1 Desulfobacterales bacterium | reverse complement strand
AGTATGATGTCACGATTCTGGACATCGGCCAGGCGGTGATCCACGATTACCTGTCATTGGGGATCCTGGTGGAAATACCATCGGCCCATAAATCGGCTTCGATTCTCAAGGACCTGCTTTTTGAAGCCCACAAGCTCAATATTCAGATTCGTTTTTCGGCCATCGACGCCGAAAGATATGAGCAGTGGGCCGCCGAATACGGCCAGCAAAGACGCATCATCACCTTACTGGGCCGCCGGCTGACCGCCGCCCAGCTTTCAAAGGTAACCGCCGTTCTGGCCGCTTTTAAATTGAACATTGACATCATCACCCGGCTTTCCGGACGCCTTTCCCTTGAACACCCGGACGCGCTGCCCAAAGCCTGCGTGCAATTCACCGTTTCAGGCAAACTGGACCAACCGACAAATCTGCGTGCCAGCCTGCTGAAAATTTCCGAACAAACGGGCATCGACATTTCGTTTCATGTTGATGACATTTATCGCCACGCCCGCCGCCTGGTGGTCTTTGACATGGACTCCACTCTGATTCAGCAAGAAGTCATTGATTTGCTGGCCCAGGAGGCCGGCGTCGGCGAAACGGTGGCCGAAATTACCGCCCGCGCCATGGATGGCGAAATGGATTTCAAACAAAGCTTCACCCGGCGCGTCGCCCTGCTCAAGGGTCTGGATAAAGCGGTACTGGCCCGGGTGGCCGACGGCCTGGAGCTCACCGAAGGGGTTGAGCGTGTTATCAGCACCCTGAAAGGGCTGGGGTATAAAATCGGCATCATCTCCGGCGGCTTCGACTATTTTGGAGAACACCTCCAGAAAAAGCTGGGGCTGGACTATGTTTTTGCCAATGTGCTGGAAATTGAAAACGGCCAGGTGAGCGGCAATGTCACCGGTGATATTATTGACGGCCCCAAAAAAGCCGAAATTCTTAAAACCATCGCCACGGTGGAAAACATTAACCTGCAGCAGACCGTCGCCGTGGGCGACGGCGCCAACGATTTGCCCATGCTGAGCATCGCCGGGCTGGGAATCGCCTTTCACGCCAGAGCGATGGTCAAAGAAAATGCCCGGGAGTCCATTTCCAGCGTGGGCCTTGACGGTCTGCTGTACCTGATGGGCATCAGCGAACGCGAAATTCGCCAGCGTTAGCTGCAATCACCTATCGCAGCATCAATGCTGCACCGTCTGTTTTTCATCCACCGCCCCGATCATCGGCGACTCTTTGAGCATTATGGAAAACACGATGTTCAGTGCCGCTAAGCCGATGAGCACCACCAGAAAGGGCGTCATCGAACCGGAGGCGGTTCTGAAAAAATCCATGCCGAATATAAAAATGATCCCGGAAATCTGGCCGGTCAGCATCAGCAGCCCCTGGGAGGTGGCCTCCGGCGAAGGATAACTGATCTCCGCACCGTATTGGAAAATAACGGGCCCGGCACTCATGAAGAAAAATCCCAAAAAAAAGCCGGATGCCAGCAGCAGCCAGTAAGAGGTGGCAAACGTCAGTCCGACAAGCCCCGGGCCGCTGGCCGCAATGCAAATGATAATCAACAATCGGCGCTTGCGCAGCTTATCGGAAAGCGGTGGAATCACAAAGCAGCCGACGATGCCACCGATCATCAAAACCGCCCCCAGGGTCCCGGCCTGGATAATGCTGAACCCACGGGGAGCGATCATCTGCTCAATCCAGGTGGTAATGGCATTGAAAATACCCAGACCGATAAAAAAAATACTGATCAGCAACAGCATGTCCTTGAGTTTGAATATATGCTTCAACCCGTCCAGGACCAGGGTGCGCTCGGTATCGATTTCCGCCGGCGGCGTGGGAGGTGCCGATTTGACAAAAACAAAAAACAGGATCGCTCCTGCCGCGGCCAGTGCCCCGTAAACCTGGAGCATCCCCGGTATCCCGAACTGGATCTTGAGAAACGGGGTGGCGGCCATGCCGACCAGGATGCCCACAAACTGCGCCATGACCGCAAGTCCCGTAGCGGTGGCCCGTTCTTCCAGTGGAAACCATTTGGCGCACAGCGCGGTCACGGAATTGAGAATAAACGGCTGACCGATGGCCAGCCCGAGGGTTGATATCATGACCAGCGTATAGGTGCCTCCCCACAAACCCCGGCTCAATCCGAAGATACCCGTCAGGATAACCCCGAACCCCACCCCTTTGCGAATGCCGAAGGTATCGATGGCCCAGGAGGCGGGAAATGAGACAAACAGGTAAACAATCATGAAGCTCATGGCCAAAAGGCCAATCTGCAGAGCGCTGACATGATAAAAAATTGCTGCATCCCCGGTAATGGGCGCAAACGTTATCCAGAGCATTTGCATTACCGCCTGGATAAAGGCATAGACCAGAAGGACAATCCAGCGATACCCGTAGACTTTATATTTTACCGGCTCCATGATGCCTTCTCCTTTTTTGCTTTAATGAGAAAGATATTGATTTTATCTTCGACGATAATCGGCTGTTCATCTGTTTTGCCGCCCAGAAGGGCCTTCATTTTTTCAACAGCCTGAGAGTCGTCTTTTCCCGCATAACGTTCCAGGAAATGATGATACAGGGCCGGCGGGTCTTTAAAGGGATAGGCTATCACATAGACATCCTGCCGTAAAATCTGAAATTCACCCGATTGGATATGGGCCCGGGTTTTCTGCAGTCGGCCGATCTCGTTTTCCTGAAAAACGGCCACCAGCCGGGTGTATTCACCATCAGGCGCTGGTTCGATAATCAGAATGCAACCGTCATCACGCAGCACACGCCTGGCTTCGGTCAGTGCCCTGGCACCGTCTTGATGATGCAGGGAATAACCGAACAGCACGATGTCAAAACAATGGTTTTCAAATTCCAGCTGCTCACCGGAGCCAACCTGAAAATTCACCCCGGCAATACTTTTGCGGGCCTGATCAATCAGAATCTCATCGGGGTCAATGGACGTCAGGGTATCGACTTCGTCTGCCAGCTGCGCCGAAAGCCGACCATCGCCGCAGCCGATCTCAAGCATTGTCCTGCCAGCCAGCTGGATAAATTCTTTAATCTTCGGCATATCAGAAGACAGGGTCTGCATGAATTGCCTTTCTGTCTGCCCCTCTCATGATGGGCAGGCCATTTGCCGGCTGTTCAGCGGTCATCACAAATTGCGCAGGATATCAAAATTCAGCCACCCGCAGGCCTGCAGTTTTTTGTACACCCGGGCAGTCGCTTTGTCAATTCGGATCACGCGCCCCGGCACCCGGAGCGTTCTGTTTTCAGCAATAATCCGGGATCAGGGCATCCAGATGCAATCACCCCAAACCTTTTATTTTGACAAACATCCGTTTTTTTTGATATAAAATAGAATTGATTTATATTTTTCCGATTCATCGAAATTCGGTATCCATCACCGAATAGCATGGTTTTTTTCAACCGCTCCTTGAACACCGACTGCGAAAATTAAGGGTCTTCCAGTTTTGTCAGATTTAAAAAAAATAAAGGAACGCATACTGGCCCGCATAAAAATCGCTTTGTTTGTAAACAACATTCCGGGCTTCAGAAATCAAAAACGCTTTTCAACCTACCTGGTCTCCACCTTTGTGGTGCTGACGACCCTGTCGGTGGTCGTTGTGCTGGGCGCGCTGTATAGCTATTTCGGCAAACAGGTTGAAACGGAATTTCATAAGAAAATCCTGGCAGAAAAGGGTCAGGTGGAAATCCTGCTGAGCAACCGCCTTGCACGCATCAGCAGCCGGTTGAAGGGAGTGGGGGCGGACAATATTATCCGGGTAACGGTCATGCTCGACGGTCACTCACAGCTGAAGCAACGGATCACTGAATTTTATCCTTCCCGGGAAGGCGTCTTCTTTTTTGTCAGCAAAGAAGGCCAGGCAGCGGTTATCCCCGACCATTATCCCGGACTGTCTCCGGCCTTGATCAAATTCGCCAAAAAAGAATACCCCTATGGTGAAGTTTTGGAAAATGACGGAACACCACACTTGCTGTGGTGGTTTTCCACTCCCATCATGCACCAGACGCGGCTGATGGGGACAGCTTATGCCCTTTACGACATCACCCGGGATCGAAAGCTTCTGGCTACAATTTCCCAGACGGTGAGCGGCGATGTTGCTGTGGTAAAATTCAATCGACTTTTCAGCCTGATATCGCAAACCACACGCCCCTTCAAAAACAAGCTGTCCACCAATCCGGCGATGAACTCGGAGTTGCTGTCCTTTGACAAAAAAACAATTTTAACCAAAATCGGCGGCTTTGATGATCTTTACTACCAGGCATCACTATCTGCCCTGGTGGGTGAAAAACGAAAGGTCACCTTATGGATCGGATTGATTGCCATCGCAATTCTGGCTATTTCAACCCTGACATCCATTTTGCTCGGCAAAAAAATGGTGCAGCCCTTGCGCGAGATGACCAGAAAAGCAATCCAGATCTCTGAAGGTCAGAAAAACCTGCTGTTTGAAAACAACGACCGTAATTACTGGGAATTCAACCAGCTCTCCCAGGCCTTTAATTACATGCTTGCCAACCTCAAAGATGCCGAAGAACAATCCCGTTACAAGGAGCTGCTGGAAAACGTTGATGACGCGGTTTATATCCTCGATCGCGATGGCAATGTACTGGAAGCCAATGACGCGGCCTATTCCCAGCTGGGATATACCCCCGAGCAATTCTTTGGACTGAATCTATCCGAAATCATCCCCGCCGATGATGCGCAGTTGATCATCGGCCAATTGGGCAAAGACTCCGTCGAACAAAGTGCGCAGAAAATAACCATCGAGACCTCGCATTTTAAAACTGACGGCAGCCCCATTGCCGTGGAAATCCATTCCCGGGCCATTTCATACCGGGGACGAATCGTCATCCTCAATGTCGCCAGAGACATCACCAAGCGCATCGAAGCCGAACAGGAAAAAAAGCACCTACAGACCCAGTTGATCCATTCCCAGAAAATGGAGGCTGTGGGCACCCTGGCCGGCGGGATCGCGCATGACTTCAACAACCTGCTGATGGGTATCCAGGGATACGTATCCCTGATGCGGCTGCAGACCAAGCCCGGCGACACGAACGATGAATACATTCAGGGAATTGAGAATGCCGTCATGAGTGCGGCCAACCTCACCAACCAGCTTCTGGGTTTCGCCAGAAAAGGCAAATACGCCCTGCGCCCGACATGTTTGAATGACATTGTGGAAAACAGTGCCAAAATGTTCACCCGCACCCGTAAGGAAATTGTTATCCACAAAACCCTGCAGGATGACATCTGGAGTGCTAAAATCGACCGCGGCCAGATTGAACAGGTGCTGATCAACTTGTACCTCAACGCCTGGCACGCCATGCCCCGGGGCGGCGATATTTTCATTCAAACGGAAAATATTTTTCTAAGTGATGATTACTGTAAGCCTTTTGAAGTTTCCGGCGGTAATTATGTCAAGATCTCCGTGACCGATACCGGCGTCGGCATCGACGAGGAGATCATCGAAAGAATTTTTGAACCGTTTTTTACCACCAAAGATGTTGGCAAGGGCACCGGGCTGGGTCTGGCTTCAGCTTATGGCATCATCAAAAACCATAACGGCATTATTCGGGTTTACAGTGAAAGGGGGCACGGGACCACCTTCAATCTCTACCTGCCGGCCTCAAATGACGAAAAAGCAGAGGAAATTAAAACCAGCCGCCGGCTGATGACAGGCAAAGAAACCATCCTGCTGGTTGATGACGAAGAGGGCACCATCGAGGTGGAAGAACTCATGCTCAAAGAACTCGGCTATAAAGTACTTCCGGCCAGAAGCGGCAAAGAAGCCATTGCGCTGTATAAGAAAAACAAGGCCAGCCTAGACATGGTCGCCCTGGATATGATTATGCCGGAAATGAGCGGCAAGGACACCTATGATGAGTTGAAAAAAATCGACCCCGGAGTCAAGGTTCTTCTGGTCAGCGGATACAGCCTGAACAGACAGATAAAAGAAATCATGCAGTTGGGCTGCGATGGGTTTATTCAAAAGCCGTTTGACATCGTGCAGCTGTCACAAAAACTCCGACAGGTTTTAGAGGCGTAAGGCTAAAAAGCCATTGCCTTTGTTGACGATCAATCCGGAGGGGATTTTTACTGGAAATTGCCCAGGACAATCTCGATGCGCCGGTTTTGCCGTCGGCCCTCAGCGGTTTTGTTGGAGGCGACCGGCCGGAAGTAACTGTAGCCCCTGACAGACAGCCTTTGGGGCTGGACCCCGCCGTGCGTCTGTAAAAAACGCGCCACCGCACATGCCCTGGCGGTGGAAAGCTCCCAGTTGCTGGGAAACCGCTTCCTCAGTTTCGGCCGCAGGGGAGCATTGTCAGTATGGCCTTCAATAACGATACTCTGATTCCGGCTGCCCCTCAAAGTGCCTGCCACCATCAACAGCAACTTACGGCCTTTTGGATTAATCTCGGCACTTCCCGAATCAAAAAGAAGCCTGTCGATAAAAATCACCTTGAGCTTGTCTTCGACCTCAACGACTTCAATCTGCTGGGCGGCAATCTGATCCTTCAGGCTGGTTTCAATGGTTTTTCTGGTGTCATCCAGCAGACGGATAACTCTTTCCTGCAACGCGATAACAGACTTCTTTTTTTTCAACTCCCGTCTCAGGTTTATGCTATTTTCTAAAAGCTGCTGGTTGATCTTCTTTAAATAGGCGCACTGGGCCTGCCGTTCCTTCAACTCCTTGCGATAATTGGCCTGCAATGCTTGACAATTTCCCAGTTCGGATTCCGCCCATTGTCGTTTTTGTTCTGCCTCTTCCAGTTCATGCTTCAGCGCCTCGGCTCTTTGCTCAGCCGTGCGCCTGTCCTGCTGCGCCTTCTCCAGATCCGACTTTGCCGCCATGTACCGGGGGGCAGGAACACAGGCGGCAACCAGTATGCCAACCAGACACGCCGTGGTAAAAAAAAATTTGTGGGCCATGGGAATATCTCCGGAAATTCCGGCAGTGATCTCACAGGGTATGGAGCACTCAATTTCGCCAATATTTCAGCATAGCAAAAATATATTACTTTTCCTAACGATATTTTATTTTTTTAGTGCTGTGTAACGTTACTTGGCAAGATAGCCTTTTTTAACGGCATCTTCAATCATATCCACCGCATACTGCCACAGTTGTTCGGAGCTATCTTTCACAGGCCGCATACGTAAAACCACCTGGCTGCTTTTCACCCCGTGCTGACGCCAGGATTGACCCCGGGTAAAATAATTATGCAACAGCGGCTGCAGCCGGTCCAGGGTATTGGCGAATCTGGACTCGGGGCTTTTGCGTTCTTCGAATTCATCCCAGAGGGCACGCAGGGCCCGTCCCAGGTCCGGCGGCAGGATGGAAAAAATCCGGCCTGCGGCTTTCTCTTCCCGCTGTCTTTTGTCATGGCGCCCCTGCTCATCGTAACAGTATGTGTCGCCGGCATCGATTTCCACCAGATCGTGTACCAGAAGCATCTGCATAACCCGGAAACAATCCACATCGTCATCGTCGGTGTATTCTGCAAGCAGCGGAACCATCAAGGCGATGTGCCAGGAATGTTCGGCGGAATTCTCCCGCCGGGACCCATCCACCAGAGGCGTCTGCCGCAAGATATTCTTGAGCTTGTCAGCTTCAAGGATAAATTCGACCATTTTTTTGAAGCGTTCGGATTGAGCTGTTGCAACGCTGAAGTTTAATTCAGCCGTGGATGGTCGCCCATTCACTGGATCCGTCTTCATTCAATGTCTCCCTTTATCCGGCACCCCTAACTGCCGGTGCAGTTGCAGCCAATCGTTGAGCTGCTGAATGTCTTCGGCCTGCTGGAATCGTCCGCCGGCAAATACGCCATAATCACCCCCGCCGGCCATGGCCGAGGCGAAACGGACGGTGTTGGCCCGAAACAGCCAGCTGCCCACCCATTTTTTTTCCACGGCCTCGTCAAACGGGTTGCCGCCGTCACCGGGCCCCCGGGCCAATCCAAGCCGCCAGATCTCGTCCATGATGCCGGTGGCTATCCGGGTACGGGCGTTGGTACGGTCGATGGTGTGCTGCAGGCGCTGCCAGTGGCCATCCACCCAGGCGCTACCATGACAGTTCAGGCACACGGCCTGCATCTTTTTGCGCCGTACGGCCTGCTCCTTTTCTCCAATCAGATAATCCATGGCATACCCACCCGCTAGATCCGTGGGCAGAGGCAGGCCGTCTTTGTTGCGAATGATCGTGGTATCAGGCTGTTGTGGATGGGGATGGGCATAAATCAGTCCATAGATGCGCCACGGCAGTCGGTCGTTCATACGGTGAGTTCGTTGGGAAATCACCTCCCCCTGCCCGTTGACCAGCAGGCTGACGTGGCAAGTCGCGCAGGTGGGTGCTGTAAAGTCACGACCGATGCGCCAGGGTACGGCTTCAAAATTCCAGGATTTGTGCCCGGCGGAAAAAATACTGCCGTGCCGGCTGGCGGCATACACCCTGAAAGCCGGGACATCGGGACCCACATGACATTTCTTGCAGGTATATGGTTTGCGGGCCATCTCAATGGAAAAACTGTGCCGGCTGTGACAAGCCGCGCAGGAACCCAGGCTGCCGTCGGGATTGATGCGTCCCACGCCCTGGTTCGGCCATCCCTTGATAACAGGAAATTCCAACTCGCCGGCGATTTCGGTGTCCCGAATTTGGGTGCCGGCGACTGTCAGTCGGGTCCCGTGGCAGTAATAGCAGGCCTCAGCGCGGGTATCGTCATCTGCCGGCTCAAAGCTTATTTTGCCGTCTTTTCTGGTTTCTTTTCCAATGATGCTGTGCTCAAGTTGATGGTACAGTGCGTTGTCGGCCAGGTTGCCATAGGCATGGGCCATGAGATTTTGTGCATATTGATCGGTTTCCTGCAGATGACAGGTGCGACAGTCTGCCGGGGTAACCACAATGTGGATATCATAGCCGTTGTGCTCGAAGGTGTCGGCATGGGTTTGAGGATTGATCATGTGGCATTCGGCACAGCCAACGGCCACATTTTTCAATTGTGCGGGGATCTTGCCGGTGGTGACCCGGCGCCCCGGTTCTTTGACGGCCATCGCCTGATCCGGGCTGAAGCGGGCATGGCGGCTGCGCTGCCAATCTTTAACAATACCGGGGTGGATGGAAGCATGGCAGTCCAGGCATTCGGCGGTTGCGTCACTGACCGGTGCCGGGGCTCCCCTTCCGGCAAGTGGGTAGAAAACACAAATCAAACACAACACCACATACACAATGTTTTTCATTGTTCCTCCCGGCCAGGACGATTTAAGACTCAAAAGCTATTATCATAAAATACGGTGATTGTCCAAAGTTAAGGCTGCCAAACGCGACAGGATGTGTACAGTCCGCTGGCTGCCTGCTTTTTATCCGACCGTGATAAGTACGCTCATTCCGGTCTGCCGGCCTGGCCACAAAACCGGGACTCTCCTCCTGACATGCAGTAGCCCTCCGACTTTTGCAGCATTAAGGTAATTATTGCCATGATTGGAGGCGGCGGTATATCCGAATGAGGGTTGGGCCGGGAGTCAAAATAAACAGGTTGCCGATAAGGACCACAGCAACCCCTACCGCGGCGTTTGCGGTCCAGGAAAAGCCCTCAAAAATGGTGGAAAGCAGCAGCGCGATGATCGGCGCCAAAAGGGTGACATAGCCAGCGTATTCGGCACCGATACGGCCGATGAGCAGCATATAACACCCGAAGGCCACCACCGATCCGAAGATGGTCAAATAGAGCATCGGTGCCAGATAGCTCACCGACCAGTCCATGACCAGATGCCCGCCGCTGACGAAATGGATGGCCAGTGTCAGCAGACTGCCGTAAGCCATTCCGAAGACATTGGCCTGGGTGACCGGCACGCCCGCCCGGGCGTTGCGCGCACTCACGATATTACCCACCGAGGCCAGGTACGCCCCGGTAAGCGCAATAATCAGGCCGATCAGCCCCCGGGTGGCGGTAAGGCTGGCAAGCTCATGCCAGAACACCAGGCAGATGCCGGACAGGCCCAATATCCCACCCCAGAAAGCGCGCCAGGCCACAGTCTGGCCCATAAACAGCCGCAGGTTGAGGATATTCCACATCAGCATAGTGGAAAACGCCACCGCCACCAGGCCGCTGGTCAAGTAAGAGATGGCCAGATAGCTCATGCAGTAACCCAGGCCAAAAAGGCTGAAGCCCTGAATGGCCATAAAGGCATGATCCCGCAAGGAGAAGACAAGTTTTTTTTTCGTCAGCAAACAGTATATGCAAAGGATCGATGCGGCCAGGCAGAACCGGTAGCCCACCGAAAGGATTGGTGGCACCTGGCTCAGCTGGAACTTGATGGCCAGCCAAGTGGAACCCCAAATCAGAGCCGGCGATGCGTATAGAAAGAAGTTGAGCATGGTTAAACCTGGTTTGGTGCAATTTCAGGACTAGATTCATTACACGGAGGCCACAAAGGTGTTCTTTTTTTGGAAACAACCCATTTGTTTTGCCATTATTCATGACATGGTCAATATCAGCTTCAGATAGATTCCAATGTTGGGTCGCAGTGCACTCCGGCAGATCCATCACGTGTTGAGAGTTTTATTTTTTATCGTCCTAAACTGCCAATAAATTCTAAAAATTATGAAAAAATTATGCTATCATGTAATTACCTGGATCGGCAATTCAAATAATTGATGGGTCCGGTATTTTTTTATCTGCAATACGACAAGGAACGATTTAATGACCCGGGATACTGGCGTTGACGTTTATCGAAAACTTGAAAATGCGTTTGCCCGCACAACCATTTACCGGCCGATGCACCTGCAACGTTATGAAGCCGGCACCGAGCTGGTCTATGATATCACAGGGGTGCAAAACGCCAACCGGGCTCGGGTACGGCTGCTAATTGAAAAATTTGTCGGCGGAGGGTTTGCCGGACAGGTTTACCGGGTAAAACTGCTGGAGATTGAATCCGCCGGGGGCACCATTGACAATCTTGCGATCGGGCAAACCTATGCCGTTAAAGTCCTGATTCCCCCGGGCGGTTTTTCACGGCTGTTCCGCAATGCGCTTTACTGGATCGGCTTCCAGGGACCTTTTCAACTCCAGGTGAATCCAGCGGCCGGCCGGGCCGGTGCCCTGTGGCAAAAATTCATCCGGCGGGCTGCCGGAGCTGTTTTCGACGATGAAACGACGGTGGTGGACATTTACGCCACCTTCGTAGACCAGCGTCTGGGAAGCTGCGGGGAATTGAGTGAATGGGTGGACGGGCGCACCTGGCGCCTGGAGGTGGATGACCACCTGGACTGGCTCAAACGCTGGTTTAAAGGCCGCAAAGTGGACGTCCGGAAACTGGGCTCGCCGGAATACCGGGCCAAGTATGAGTTCATGCGCCGCTTCGTTGCGCTGCTGCATGACATGGGTGCCCATGAGTTTGCCCGGCAATATGAATGGTCCACCTGGAAAAGCCAGCCCAACTGTCTGAAACGCAGCAGCACCGAAGAGTTTCCATCCAAAGGTCTGACAGCCGTTGATTTTCGGGCCGGGCTGGCGCTGCTGCCCTTTTTGCCCATGAGCCCGGGAGACTTCAGGCTGATTATCACCGGAATTGCCCGCGCCAGTCTGGTGCAATTTGACCGCGGCAACCTGCAGCAACTCAAGCAGTTTATCCGCGCCCATCCGGAAAAATTTGACGGCATGGATGCTGCGCTGGAGGAGCTGAAATCATGCGAGCGAATTTACCGCAATTCCGTGCCGGATGTCACCCACAACCATCTTCGCCTGTTATACAGTCGCAGGCTGTGGTCCACCATGCTGGACAGCGCCGTTACCGGTTGGAAGGTGCGCAATTTCATCAGCGATTCCTGCCGGCGGACCCTGAAAAACAGTACTGTCTTGACCCTGCTGTTTGGCGTGCTCGGTCTGGTCCCCATCGCCGGCCGCTTTTTGCGGCGCATCTGGGGCCAGCCCTTCTGGCGCGCCCACTACCGCAGCATGCTGACCGGCACCAATTATCTAAGCCGGGCCTTGCGGGCCAAATTTATCGAAAAAATCATCGACTGGCACCGTGCCGGCCGAATTGACGATCAAAAAGCCCTTCGCCTGCCGGAACAGCTATGGCGCTGCTGGGCTCACTGGATGCTGGCCTGGCTGCCGGCGGGTATCCACCGTTTTTTAACGGACGCTTCCTACGCCAGACAACGGCTGGATTTTATACTGCTGCGTCCGGTGCGCCTGTATTTCAACAATGCCCTGCGCGAGCAGTGGCTGCGCGACATGGTCGCCGAGGGAAAGGCCAACCACCTGCTCACCGATGAGGATGCCCACACCATCCTGTCGCAAATCAAGGAGCCCTATATTCAAAAGTATCTCAAGAGCCTGGCCGTACACGTGTGCACCCTGCCGGTCACCCAGGTGGTATCCGTACTGACGGCCGTCTTATACGTGCTCATGCACCCGGAAATGCCCCGCGCCCAGGCTTACGGCATCGGCCTGGGGATCATCGCCCTGTTTCAGGTGGTACCGATATCCCCGGGCTCGTTGACCCGTGGTCTTTACGTGCTGTATCTTGTCATCCGGGAAAAAAATTTCAAGGATTACAACATCGCCGTATTCCTGGGGTTTTTCAAGTATATCGGGTATCTGGCCTTTCCAATCCAGATGACTTACCGCTACCCGGCCCTGGCCAGATTCATGGCCGGCTACTGGGCCACCGAGGCAGTGCACGTGGTGCCGGTGTTCGGTGAACGGGGTGCCCTGCTGGAGCACAAAATATTCAACCTGTTTTATAACTGGCCGCTGACCATTCGCCGCAGAATGCAGGCCCGCAGCCAACTACGCGCAACCAAAACCCACCGTTACTGGCACATGGCGCTGGGGGCGCTGGTTGGAACGGGGATTTTTATTATGATCGACCGCTTTTATGCCCGGTCGGCAGGACATCTGCCGGGCCTGGATGTGATCTGGATTGCAGCTGTGGCAGTACCCGCCCTGGGCGCAGTTACAGCTACCCTGGGCGCCGGTGGGGCACCGATCTGGAAACGCGTGACGGGCGCCGCCCTGTGCGGGGCGGCAATGGGGATCTTCAGCGCCACCGGAGCCCCTGTGCTGGGTTACGTTCACCCGGCTCATTGGTCCGTGCTGGTGGTTACCGGCGCCTGGCGGATCTTTGTCTTTGGGCTGGTCGCCGTTGTCACCGTGCTGGTCACGGAAGTCAATCTGCCCGATCCCGAAACACAATGAAAGCCACCCTGCTTTCATTCATGCCGTTTCATTGTTCCGATTTTTCAGCAGTGCATCAAGAATCTGGGGAAGGTATTCATCGGCTCGCTCGGCGGCAAAGCGGGTGGAAGCCGCACCGCGATGACCGCCGCCGCCAAAGTCGGCCAGCAGCAGGCCGGCATTGACCCTGCAGCCACGGTTAAAGATACTGTGTCCCACATGAACCGCAATCACCTCCCGCTGCTTATCCTCATAGCGGATTTTTACCTGAACCACGGCTTCGGGAAACAGTGAATAGACGAGAAACCGGTTGCCGGCAGGCACTTTTTCCAGCGGGCGAAAATCCGTAACAGCCACATGCTGATCCACATGGGTATGGGTTTTAAGAGCCTCAGTATAGGCCTTGTTTTGCCTGACCACCTCCCGGCAGCACTGTTTTACCTGCGGATCGTCCAGGACCTGCCGGATATCGAATTCTTGCAGCAACCCCACCAGCCGGTTCCAGTAAGATTCATTGGGATCCTGACCGTCGCTAACGGTCATCGACAGCAGCACATAATCATATTTTTCGGGATGTTCCACTTCATCCAGGGTCAGCTCGGCCGCATCGATTTTATCCGCAGCGGCTACCAACTCCCGGTAATCGCGTTGAAAGCTGTCACGATAATATTCAAAGATAATCCCGGCCGCCGACGGAGCGATTTTAAATGCGCCGTTAAAGGTACGATAGATACGGTTGGTGTAATGGTGGTCGAACCAGAGCGTGCAACGATCATGATACGGCAGGTTGGCGACGATGTCTCCTTTGCGGATATCCACCAGACCCCTTTGCACGGCGTTGGGCTCGGCCCATTTCACCGGTTTTTCTATCTTCAGGGCATCGGACAGCAGGACGGCACAAACCACGCCATCAAAATCCGGCCGGGTGATAATCCGCATAAACCACTCCGTCATAAAAATTTTGAAAAATATATTGAAGTTTTAAAACCATTGGCATATCTAAGCGCTAATATAGCTTATATATAATTAATCGCCCGCATTTTCAAGGAGGATTCGCGCATGGCACTGTACCTTGTGCAGCACGGTAAAAGCCTTCCCAAGGATGTCGATCCTGACCAGGGACTTTCCGCCGACGGCGTCGCTGAAACCCGACGTATTGCCGGGGTGGCCGCAGATTACGGAATCAAAGTCACCCGGATTCGTCACAGCGGCAAAACCAGGGCCCGGCAGACAGCTGAAATTTTCACCGCTGCCTTAAACCCTGCCGACGGCGTGGAAGAGACCGGTGGTCTCAAACCGCTTGATGATGTTACCGTCGTTGCCGCCGGGATTGACCCCGATGCCAGTGTCATGCTCGTCGGCCACCTGCCGTTTATGGAGCGTATAACCGGCTACCTGGTGACCGGTTCAACGGAAACATCGGTGTTTAGATTCCAGAACAGCGGCATTGTGTGCCTGGACAAGGATCTGCAAACCGATTCCTGGGTAATCGTCTGGACGCTCATGCCAAAAATCGGCTAACCCAAAATACATATCTTTATTGATTATCGGCAAACTGGAGAAAAAGATGAATTTCGAATGTATTCTATATGCCAAACAGGGGGGCATTGCGACCATCAAACTCAATCGCCCCCGGGTTCTCAATGCCATGAACAAGCAACTGTGGCTTGATTTTCAGCAGGCCCTGACCGATGCCGGCAATGATCCGGACGTCAAGGTATTGGTGGTCACCGGGGAAGGCCGGGCTTTTTCAACGGGGGCGGATTTAAAGGAATCCAAAAACCGCAGTCCGGAGGCCTACCGCGATTACCTGGAGCAGCTCCAGGAAGCCTCGCGCAGGATCATGCGTTTCGAAAAACCGACCATTGCCGCCATCAACGGATATGCCATCGGTTCCGGCTACGAGCTGGCATTGGCCTGCGACATCCGGATTGCGGCTGAAGAAGCCCGGATCGGATCTCCGGAAGCAAAGGTGACTTCATCGGTCACCGGGGGCGCCTTCCGACTGGTGCAGGATTTAATCGGACCCGGCAAAGCCAGGGAGCTGCTTTTTACCGGTGATTACATCGATGGCAAAGAAGCCGAACGCATCGGCCTGGTCAACCGCGCGGTGCCCCTTGCACAGCTGGAAGCCGAAGTCGGCGCCATGGCCGAAAAAATCGCCGCCAACGCGGCCATTTCGCTGAAAATGATTAAAAAAGGATTGCTGATGGCCCGCGGCGAGGCGAGCCTGGAGGCCCTGATGGACTTCGAAGTGGAAGCCTGCCTGGCCTGCGTATCCACCGGCCAGCGCCAGGA
>JAOZPY010000318.1 GCA_029932495.1 Desulfobacterales bacterium | reverse complement strand
GTTTGCCCCTGCGCAGGGTGAAAAACGTCGTGATAATGTCAAAATCACCGTAGTCCGTCCGACGCAACAAAATGGCAGGGGTAGAAAAGACCGGCATGGGTGTAAACCTGATTTTTACTCGAGGTCACAGGCCGAGTAGCGAAGTCGCGATTACAAAATAAAAAAACACGCTGATAATATCAATGGCCGTTGTGACAAACGGCCCGGTGGCAACGGCCGGGTCGATGTTAATGCGCGCGAAAAACATCGGCATCAAAGATCCGGAAAGCGCCGCCAGTGTCATGGAGCAAACCACCGCAAGCCCGACAGACAGCGCGAGCATTTCCCGGCCATAACGCAGTTGCGCCACGCTGCCCACCAGCAGTCCATAAAAAGCACCCAGGATAAATCCAATGGATATCTCTTTGTACATTGAGGACCAGATATCTTTGATGTGCAACCGCCCGGTGGCCAGACCGCGGACCACAACAGTCGATGATTGGATCCCAATATTGCCGCCCATGCCCATGATCACCGGGATAAAAGCTGCAAGGTATGCCAGCTTGCTTAAACTGGTCTGAAAGTGGCCGATGATGACAGAGGCCAGAAGGCCGCCGATACAACTGGCAAACAGCCACGGCAGCCGGATTCGCGTGCTCTTTAAAACAGACTTGGTTTCAATGAATTCTTCCCCCGCGCCGGCCATTTTCAGTATGTCTTCGGTTGCTTCCTTGCGCAGAATATCGATGACGTCGTCAACAGTGACAATACCCACCAGCCGGTTTGTCTGATCAACCACGGGAACCGCCAGGATATCATAGCGGGCAACAATTTTGGCTACCTCTTCCTGGTCCATGTCCGTCTGAACAGAAAAAACATCGGTGGTCATGAATTCCTTCAGCGGCGTATCCGGGGGTACCACCACCAGTTGCCGCAGAGAGCTGACGCCCACCAGTTTGCCGTACTCGTCAACCACGTACAGGTAAAATGGCATCTCGACGTCCAGATGCTCTTTTTGCAGTGACTCAATCGCTTCCCGGGCGGTGACATCTTCTCTAAGGGCGATAAAATCCGGGACCATGATACCGCCGGCCGTATCATCCTCGTAGCGCAGCAGATCCTCGATTTCTTCGGATTCCGCTGCCTGCATTTTTTCGAGAATTGCCTGGGATTTTTCCTCAGGCAGCCGGCCGATGATATCTGCCGCATCATCGGTGGGCATGCTTTCAAGGACCCGGACAATTTCGTCAAATTCCAGGACTTCAATGAGTTCCAAAAAAGCATCTTCATCCAGCTCGCTGAACAGGGCGCCTTTTTGCTCGATCTCACCGATCATTTCAAACAGCTTTTGCTGCTGATCCACGGTCAAAGAGGGAAACACCGCCGCCAGGTCCGCCGCATGGGTCTTGTTAACAATCTTGTTCAGATGGCTGTATGCCCCACGGCGCAAAAGCCGTTTGATGCTTTCAACAAATATCCTGTTGTGATCCGTCTGCATAAGTTGTCGCCTGCGCCTTTAAAAAAGCCTTCAAGCTTTCCGGCCTCCTGGCCTTATAGCCCGCCGAAGGCGGTTTGCCCTGTACCCTGCACCCTGCACCCTGCACCTTAATTTACGGCAAATGCAGATTCACCACCTGCCCGCTTTTTCCCGGAATGACAACCGGTTTGTCATTCAGTGTTATTTTCAGTCCTCCGCCATTGCCGATCAACAGGTTGTAGCCAACCGCAGCTTTGAGCTCCAGTTGATCGCCGGGACTTAAATTATATTCGGTCGCCGTTTTTCCATCGATAATGACTTTCATCCAGGTATTTTCCGCCACCTTAACTTTCAGCACCAGCTCTTGCGCAGAAGCCGAAACGGGTTCTGCAAGGCTTTTGGCGCTCTGCCCACTTTCAGCACTGCCATGGGCTTTTTCGGCAGTTGCGTGGCCGGAATCACTCAAGGCGCTTTCGTGAGCCGGAATACCCCAGAGTCGCATTGCGTAAAGAGATAGAATGATCACACAAAAAAACACCGCGACAGCGATGAGCAGCCTCAGCCAATGACGGTCCGTCTGCTTTTTTGTCAGGGCCTCGGCTTCAGCGATCTTTTGCACCACATCCAGACGGGATTCATAATGTCGGACCGCTTTATCACCGTCAGCATCGACCGCCTTGGCGTAAGCACGTAAAAAGCCTTTTACAAAAACCGCAGCGGGTAGCCGGCTGTGGTCCTCCTGCTCAATAAGCAGCAAGGTATCAATACCGATGCGGGTTTGCGCGGCCACCTGCTCAAGGCTCATTTTTTTTTCAAGCCGCCTGGCCTGCAAATACCGCCCGAATGACAATGATTGCTGTTCGGATTCCATGGTGCCCCTAAACTATTGAACAATTTTTATCAGCGCCTGCCGACGAAGTGCTTCAAGCCATTTCTGGTACTTATTGTTCACAAATTCGTTGTACAGCAACTGGTGAATTTCAGGCTTGACTTCGTCGATGCTCCTAGCCGGTGTTTCCTGGATATCCTGCACGTAGATAATCTGGTAACCGAAATCAGTCTCAAGTACCCTGGAAAAATCGCCGGTTTTCATTTTTTTCACCGCCGTCTGCAACCGCTGGGAAAGTTCATGGGGACGAAACAACCCCAGGTCAGTCCCGTGGACGGCGCCGCCGGCCTCGGTTACTTCCTGCACCATGGTTTCAAATGATGTTCCCTTGGCCAGTCGATCGTAAATGGACTGCATCTGGTTGTACGCGGCTTTTTTCCCCACAGCGGTGGCGCCCGCAGGCAATTTAACAAATATATTCCAGAGATGATATTTTTTTTCACCGGCATACTTTTCCCGGTGACTGTCATAATAGGCTTTGATGTCCTCTTTGGTGATCACGATTTTTGATTTGACTTCACGGTTGATCAGTTTGCTTCTTAAAAGCTGCTCCTTTATCTCCTTGCGGTACTCCTCCATGGTTATGCCCTGCCTGCTTAGCCCTTCACGTAATTGCTCATCGGTCAATGATCGCGCCTCTTTCAATCGTTCGATGGTTCCATCGATTTCCCCTTCGCTGACAGAAATTTGATTGCGCTTGATTTCCTGGTCGGCCAGTTTGGCATCAATCAGCCGGTCAAGTATATCCTTTCGGACCTGGAACAGCATCTGTCGTTCCTTTTCAGCCGGATATCGCAAAGCTTTGATATTTTTTGCGTAGGGTTGCAACGCCCGCTCCAGATCGAAAAGGGTGATAATATCGCTGTTCACCACCGCCACAATACGATCAACGATCACGGACTTCTGGGCATGGCCGGCCGGCCCGGTTACCAAAATGCCGCCCAGGCATATCAACAGCAGCCGCCAGTGTCGAGCTTTTGCCAGATATGAGGAAAAAGCGGTCATTTTATCAAATCTTCTGCTGAACCCAGCAGCCTGTCCCACTGTTTCTGGTTGATCTCAAGGGCATAGTTTTCTTTTAATTTTTCGATCCAACCATTGTAAGCCTGTTCGGCCTTTTGCCGGCGTAGCTGCTTGACAATAATCTCATTGAGATCTCCATGGGCCTGCGCTGAACTGCTGTCAGCATTGGCAGCGCTATAGTGTTTTTTGTAATAGACGGCCACATCTTCCGGGGTTATGGTGATGCGGTCCTCGAGTTCTACTTTGACAACCTTGGCCATAATCAGATTGACTCTCAAGCGATTTTTCCAGGTGTCATAAGAGACGGTATTTTCAAGCAGCGTTTTTTCGAATTCTCCCTCAGGATAATCGCTTTTTATGTCGGCAATCGCCTTTTCCAGTTCAGCATCAGTCACTTCCAGGCCAAGCTCCTGCGCCCTTTGCTCTATCAGCAGCTCAACTGCCATCTGATTCAACAGGCGCAATTTTGCTTTTCTCAAATCGTCGGTTTGCTGTTGTTCATCGTCAAGATAGGCGGTTTTGGTGAGTTCAAAAACTTTATTGAAATCAAACACGGTCACCACCCGGTCACCGACGCGAATCAGGACTTCATTGTCCAGATTGGAATCCTTCCGGGAACAGTTGGCCACCAGGCAAACAACCAGAATCGCTCCGGCCAGCCCAATAAAATTAAAAAATCGCAAGTTTCGCAAATATAATCTCCCGGGTTTCCCTTAATGCCTGTATGCCTAAATACTATTACGTATTCGGAGTTTTTAATTAATTAACCGCAGAGCACGCAGAGAGCGCAGAGCGCCAAAATACTTTATTCGTTCTCAGTGCAGCCGGCACATACCCTTTAGCATTGCTCAGCGCTCTCGGT
>JAOZPY010000317.1 GCA_029932495.1 Desulfobacterales bacterium | reverse complement strand
AATGAAAACTGCACCTGCTGCGGGGAATGTGCCGCAGCCTGCCAGACCGAAATCGACAGCGAATACGATCTGGGCATGAAAAAAATCAAGGGCGCCTACCTGCCGTTTGAGATGGCCTTTCCAGCCCGCTTCGTGATCGCGCCGGAAATCATCGGCACCGAAGACGCCCAGCGGTGCAAACAGGCCTGCAAATATGATGCCGTGGACCTGGAAATGCAGCCAAAAACTCTGAACCTCAATGTCGGCGCCATTGTGTGGGCCACCGGCTGGCAGCCATACGATGCAACCAAAATCGACAACCTGGGCTTCGGCCAGTATCCGAATATCATCACCAACATGATGATGGAACGCTTGGCTTCTCCCAACGGGCCGACCCGGGGAAAAATCCTGCGTCCGTCCGACGACCAAGAGCCGCAAAGCATCGCCTTCGTGCAGTGCGCCGGGTCCCGGGACGAAAATCATCTGCCCTACTGTTCCTACATTTGCTGCATGGCCTCTTTGAAGCAGGCGACCTATGTGCGGGAACGCTACCCGGAAGCGAAAATCTACATCTTCTACATCGATCTGAGAACCCCGGGCTACCGGTATGAACGTTTTTATGAAAAAATCAAAGCCGACGAAAACATCTTTTTGATCAAGGGCAAGGTGGCGGAGGTCAGCGAAGATTCCGCCAGCAAGAATATCACCGTGGTCGCCGAAAATGCCGTTACCGGCGAAAAAATCCACCAGACCGTGGAAATGGTGGTTCTGGCCACCGGGATGCAGCCCACAACCGCCACGGCTAAACTTCCGGCAGATTTGAAATACAGCGATGATGGATTTATCATCAACGATTTTGAAACCGGTGGAATGTTTGCCGCCGGATGCGCCAACAAACCGGCTGACGTGGTGTCATCCAATCAGAATGCCACCGGCATGGCCTTAAAGGCGATTCAAACCCTGGTCAACAGGTAGGAGGTTATCCATGGACAAAAAATATGGTGTGTATATCTGTGAAGGTTGTGGGATCGGAGAAGCCCTTGATATCGAAAAATTATGCGGGGTTGCCAAGGAAGAGGGAGTTGCGGTGAAAACCTGCCCGGTGCTTTGCAGCCCGGAAGGGGTTCAACTGCTTAAAAAAGACATCGTCGACGAGGGGGTCAACACCCTGGTGCTGGCGGCCTGCTCGCGGCGGGTGCTCTATGATGTGTTCCGCTTTGACGGCTGCATCGTCGACCGGGTCAACCTGCGTGAGCAGGTGGTATGGTCCCATCCGAGGGACAAATATCCGGCTCCCGCCGAAGAGCAAAAAGACGACGAAGAGTTTATCGACCATGTGCAAATGCTGGCCGAAGACTATCTGAAAATGGGCATGGCCCGGGTGGAAAAAGTGGATCTTCCCGAACCTTACAAGCTGGACACCCTGAGTCGTAAAATCCTGGTCATCGGGGGGGGAATTACTGGCATCTGTGCGGCCATCGATGCCGCCAAAGCGGGCTATGAGGTTACCATCGTGGAAAAGGAAGCCGCCCTGGGCGGACATGCCGCCCAATGGCGCAGCCAGCTGCCGGGAGCCTGGCCCTATGACGCACTGATGGATCCGATCATCGGCGCCAAAATTAAAGAACTCGAAAACTATTCCCAGATCACCGTAAAAACCGGAACCGTGGTCGCGCGCATCGCTGGTGAGCCGGGCGATTTTACTGTCACGTTGAAAAAGCCGGGTGAAAAAATCGAATTCGATGTGCCTTTTCCCCTGCCTGACGAAATGAAGGTGGATGACAAGGGCAAGGAACTGGATGCCGAAGCCCTGCATGCCAAGTTCATGGCGTACAATGAGGGCCGGCAGGATATCTTGACACTCGATCCGAATGGTGAAAAATTCGGCGCCGTTATCCTGGCCGCCGGCTGGCGCGCTTATGAACCCGAAGAAGGCGAATTGGCTCACCTGGGTTTCGGGCAACTGCCGGACGTGGTCACCAACGAACAATTTGAGCAGATCGCCGCTGGCGGCAAAATCACCTGCCCCTCGGACGGCCGGGAAGCCAAATCCGTGGTTTTCATCCAAAGCCCGGGGCAGGGCGATGACAAGGACTTTGGTTATGCCGGGGCGGTCACCAGCCTGGTGGCCCTCAAACAGGCCAAGTATGTCCGCGATGATTACACTGACGGCAAGGCCTTTGTATTTTACCAGCACATGCGCACCGTGGGGCTTGCAGAAAACTTTTACCTGAATATTCAACAAGACGACGGCATTTTTCTGACCAAAGGGGAAGTCACCGCGGTTTCCAAAAACGGTGAGGGTTTAATTGTCGAGGCCGACAATACCCTGCTGGGGGAAAAAGTCCAGGTCAAGGCCGATATGGTCGTACTGGCCACCGGCATGGTTCCGGTCACCAAGGATGACCCGGTGATCAACCTGGCCTACCGCCAGGGGCCGGGATTCCGCGACAATGCGCTGTTCGATGATTATGCAGATTCCAATTTCATCTGCTTTCCCTATGAAACCCAGCGCACCGGCATTTACGCGGCCGGCAGCATCCGACGCGCCATGACCGTGGAAGAAGCCATGGAAGATGCCACCGGGGCGGCCCTGAAGGCCATCCAGTGCCTGGAGTCGGTCAACCGGGGCGTGTCCGTACATCCGCGCTCGGGGGATATGACCTTTCCCGATTTTTTCTTCCAGCGCTGCACCCAGTGCAAGCGCTGCACCGAGGAATGTCCCTTCGGCGCCTTGGATGACGATGAGAAAGGCACCCCCAAACCCAATCCAACGCGTTGCCGGCGCTGCGGCACATGCATGGGCGCCTGTCCCGAGCGCATCATCAACTTCGCCGATTACAGCATTGACAGCATCGGTTCCATGGTCAAGGCCATCGGCGTACCGTCGGAAGACGACTATGACGAACCGCCGCTGCGGGTGTTGGGGCTGGTATGCGAAAATGACGCGTACCCGGCCCTGGATATCGTGGGCTTAAACCGCATGACCTACTCCGCCGATGTGCGGATCATTCCGGTTCGCTGCCTGGGATCGGTCAATGTGATCTGGATCAAGGACGCCCTGGCCCAAGGCATGGACGGCGTCTTCCTGCTGGGCTGCAAACACGGCGATGACTACCAGTGCCACTTTGTCAAGGGCAGCGAGTTGGCCGACATCCGCATGAAAAAAATCGGCGACGCCCTGTCAAGTCTGGCACTGGAAGAAGAACGCGTGGCGCAGTTCGAGGTGGCCATCGATGACTATGACAAGATACCGCAGATCATCGATGATTTTGTGGCCTCCATCGAGGAAATGGGGCCGAATCCGTTTAAAGGATTCTAACAAGTGAATATTTTCGATTGATTATTGACGTCTGGCGGAGAAATTTTGCTGTCGATATTCAATTAACAGGAGGTAGAAATATGTCGGATGCATACCTTATTGAGCCTGACCTGGATTTTATCAAGGAAGTAGGGGCCCTGGGCGGGGAGGATCTGAAAAAATGCTACCAGTGTGCCACCTGTTCGGTGGTCTGTCCCATATCCCCGGACACCCGACCGTTTCCCCGCAAGGAAATGATCGCCGCCTCCTGGGGGCTGAAGGACAAACTGGTGGGCAACGGCGACATCTGGCTGTGTCATAACTGCGGCGACTGCTCCACCTACTGTCCACGGGAAGCCAAGCCGGGTGATGTCCTGACAGCCTTGCGTGCGTATACGATTGAAGAGTACGCGCAACCCAAAGTGCTGGCACGCGCCCTGAAGGACCCCAAAAAACTGCCCATCCTGCTGGCCGTTCCGGCGGTTCTTTTTCTGGTGGTCGGATTGATTACCGGGTTGCTGAATTTTTCACCGGACACCAGTGAAGGCATCAAACACTACAAGTTTTTCTCCACCTGGCTGGTGGACATGATGATGCTGCCGGCTGCCGGTTTTGCGGCGGCGGTTTTCGCCCTGAGCCTCAAACGCTTTCTGGGTGATATTCATCAAAATGCGCTGGCGGAAGGCAAAACGACCAAGGAAACCATTGAGGTCGGCGGGTTTATCGTGGCTTTTCTGAAAATTATCCCAACCATACTCAAACACACTAAATTTTCCGAATGTACGGAAAATAATGACCGTCAAATTGCCCATTTGCTGACGATGTACGGCTTCATCGGGCTTTTTATCGTCACCAGTGTTATTTTTATGGTCCTTTACGGGTCGTATCTGTTTCCCGCAGGACCGATTCACGGCCCCTGGTCCCAGCTCAACCCCATCAAGTGGCTGGCCAATATCGCCGGGG
>JAOZPY010000316.1 GCA_029932495.1 Desulfobacterales bacterium | reverse complement strand
TTTTTGTACCGTTTTTATTTGACACTATTTCATTTGTTTCGTATATTCTCTTTAATACGTTGGGGCTTAACTGGTTAGAATTGAAGGAAAAGCCGGTATATCAATAGGTTGTCAGATTTGATCGGAGCTTCTTCAAATCCAGCCGTCCCGACCAATTTTTCATTTCAAACGCCGGCGCAAGGCGAAGTGTCAGGTTTGCGGCCTTCCCCGGGCATCAGGTTTATCAAGATTGAAATCTGCGTTATTCAGGCGTGGATTTTTTCATTTTTCCAATGGAAAGGAGAATGTGATGATTTATGAAGGCAAACCCTGGCTGAAATCCTATGACCCCGGTGTGGAAGCGGAAATTGAGATTCCGAATATCTCACTGAAGGATTATTTTGTGGATTCTTTTCGCGAATACTCAGATCGGTCCGCTTTTCATTTCATGGGCATGTCCATGACCTTCGGTGAATTGCTCGCCCAATCCGGCAAATTCGCCAGGGGCTTGCAGGAAAACGGACTCGGCAAAAGCGATGTTGTCGCTGTCAACCTGCCGAACATTCCCCAGTACCTCGTCGCCATCGTTGGGTCGCTGCGGGCCGGATGTGCCATCTCCGGGCTGGCACCCTTGCTGATGCCTGATGAAATGGCCTACCAGCTCAATGACTGCGGCGCCCGGCTGCTGGTCACCATGGACATGCTGTTTGACGCCAAGTTTGCCCCCATCGCTGACCAGGCGCCCAAGTTAGAAACCGTGCTGGTAACGGGAGCCACGGACATGCTGCCCCAGGTCAGCGAGTACCCCGCTGGCAAACCTGTTGAGGGCAAGACGGTCATGGCGTTCATGGATTTCGTATCTCAATACCCGGATGATATCACGGAAATCAGCTGTTCGGGGGAAGACTCCTGCTATCTGCAGTATACCGGCGGTACCACCGGTCCGCCCAAGGGTGCCGTGCTGACCCACGGCAACATGGTGGCCAACATCTATCAATTCGAATACTGGATGCACATGGAGCGTGGCAAGGAGGTCTGGCTTTCCGGTTTTCCCATCTTTCACCAGGCCGGCCTGTTTGTGGCATCCTGCGCCCTGGCCTGGGCCGAAACCCAAATCCTGATTCCAGACCCGCGCAACCTGGAACACATCACCAATGAGTACAAAGAGCACCGGCCGACTTTCATGATCAATGTGCCGTCGCTTTTTTTAATGCTGCTGGGTCATGATGAGTTTAAAAAGCAGGATTTTTCCCAGCTCAAATACTGCATGTCCGGGGCAGCCCCTTTCCCCGTGGACGGCATTCATGCCCTGGAGGCCGTGGTGGGCGAAAACAAAATGGTGGAAGTCTGGGGCATGACCGAAACCAGCCCTTTGATTACCGTCAACCCGGCTTTGAACAGGAAAAAAATCGGATCCGTGGGGCTGCCGCTGCCCAACACGCGATTTCAAATCGTGGATTTGAAAACCGGCACCACCGAGGTGCCCCTGGGTGAAGAGGGAGAATTAATCTGCAATGGACCCCAAGTGATGAAGGGCTATCTCAACAAACCCGAAGAAACGGCCAACGCCCTGCGGGAGCATGACGGCGTTATCTGGATGCACACCGGTGATGTGGGCCGCATGGATGAAGACGGTTTTGTTTACGTGGTGGACCGGGCCAAGGATATGCTTATTGTGGGTGGTTTCAAAGTTTTTTCTTCCGAGGTTGAAGACAAATTTTACAAGCACCCGGCCATCGGAATGTGCGCGCTGGTTGGCATTCCCAACCCGGAGCGGCCGGACAGCGAAATTGTCAAACTCGTCGTCCAGAAAAGTGAGGCTTATAAAGACAAGCCCGATGCCCAAATCGAAGCCGAACTGACGGCTTTTGCCAAGGAGAAACTGGCCCCCTATAAAGTGCCCAAAATCTATGAGTTTGTGGAAGCCATCCCGTTGACGTCGGTGGGCAAGGTAAATAAAAAAGTATTGCGAAAATAGTGCAGATAACCGGAGCCGATCATTTTTTCCTTAAACATTGCATGCGGATCTGCTGATCGGCTCCCTTTTTTATGCATATGCAGACCGCGTCAGTTCACATTCTCCGGCATCTCCGGTTTTAAGCCATTGATGTAGGTTTCAAAATGATTGCTGCCGGTGGCAGCATATTTGTTTTCATTTAAAATAGTTACATCACCGCTTTTCATCAGCAACTCACAGTGGCTGACCACTTCAGTGGCGGCCATCAGGCTTCCGAAGCCTTCCAGCAGGTCCCTGTCGAAATGCTCCCGGGCGATTTGTTCATCGGTTTTCGGTCCGTTTTTCAGAATATCCAAAATCGCCCCGCAGCGCTGCACATGGTGTGCGATCAATTCATCCACCCGTTCGGCCAGGTCCATGCCGTTCCACTGCCCTCCATAGTAAATTCGATGGGCTGGAAAGACTGCTAAATCAGGATGTTGAAATGCAATTTCTCTGAGCTTTCTTAAACTTTTAATATAGCGCGGCAACCCGAAAATAGCCGCCGGATCCGTGTAACGCGGTTCCAGCACGGGGGCCACGACATCAAACATATTCTCACAGGTAGGCCACGGAGAAATATCCGGCAGCACGATATCACCGACAATCAAAGCTTCGTTACCCAGCAGCAGCGCCAGGCAGTCTGGACTGTGTCCCGGCAAATGAAAGCTGCGGATATCAGCCATCAGTTCATTTTCGCCGCTGCCGATGGAATCCACAGCCAACTGCTGCAAAACACGGTGATAACCGAGACAGTTTGCGGTGTAAAAGGACTCTGGCATAAAACAATGCCAGCACTTGGCCGGAAAATTTTCTTTGGGCCCCGGCGGTGCGTCTGCCGGATATTTACGAATCAGCAGTTCATAAATAGCATGGGCCTTTACTTTCAAGTGCGTGAATTTTACAAGCTCGGCCAGCCCGCCATCGTGGTCCTCGTGTCCATGGCTGATTAGCACGAAAGTCAGGTCCGCCGGGTTGATTCCGGCAGCCTGCATCATGCCGACCAGTTTTTTCCCCTGGCCGAAGCGTCCGGCATCCACCAGAAACGGTTTGTCGGCCAGCACCACGTAGTTCCAGGTCGGCCCCAGGTCCCACTGGCCGCCGTAAAAATTCTTGGTGGGCAGGCCGATAATTTCCAGCCCCGATGACATGCGAAATCGCACCACCCTTCCATTGCCGTTTTCATCCCCCGGCGCAATAATCTCTTTTATATATCTTTTCAATTCCGCACCACTATTCGAATTCATTTATAAGGTCGTTCCAATTTCATTCTGCTCATTTGTTAAGCAACTGACAACGGACCACCGGCAACGGACATCTTTATATCGATTTTTCCCAGCCTTGCCCAAAATCCGCCAGTGGCCGGATTTCCTGGATTTCAAAGGTGATCGCCGCATGCATCATTTTAGCAGCATCTTCTCCCGCCACTTTAGCGATGGCCACTTTCATCTCATCGAGTTTGCTGCCCGAAATCTGGCAGTCCGTCATGCGGACATATACACGAATCCCCTTCCAGTCCATAATGGTTTTACCCGGCTCCATGATCATGAAAACCGCAAGGGGATTTTCCTGCAGGTTTTCAAATGTGCGGTTCTTGCCGAGTCCCATGAACACGGTTTTGTCATCCACCATGCGCGGTGAGCCAAAATAAGCCACATTTACCCTGCCGTTTTTGTCAGCCGTACTGAGGGAGCCCAAGCGCGGTTGCTTATTAAAGTATTCCATTAATTTTTCAGGCATAATACACCTCCATTAAAAAATATGGTTTAAGCGGTTCGGGGTTCAAGGTTGAAAATCTCGAGCCACCTTATCGGCCTTTAAAAACCGGCGATCTTTTTTCCTTGCGGGCTGTCAGGGCTTCGAAAAAATCTTCGGTTTGAACCGCGCGGTTCAATGCCTCGTTTTCAAAATCAAGGGCGGCGGCCACACTGTCCATCAGTGGTTTGTGCAACGCCTGCTTGGTCATTTTAACCGCCAGACCTGCGCCCTGCGGTTCAATGAGTCGACCGGCCATCTTTCTTGCATAGGGCAGCAGTTGCTCATGGGGCAGTACTTTGTTGACCAGCCCCAGTTCCAGTAACCGCTGCGCATCAATCGGTTCACCGAAAAACATAATTTCCTTGGCCCGCTGCATCCCCAGCAAACGGGGCAGCAGGTAACTGGAAGCCAGCTCGGGTACGATTCCCAGGGTGACGAAGGGAAGTTTTACCCAGGCATGCTCCGAAACATAAATCAGGTCGGCACAGGCAAGAGGGACAGTAAACCCCCCACCAATGGCCAGCCCGTTGATGGCGGCGATCACCG
>JAOZPY010000315.1 GCA_029932495.1 Desulfobacterales bacterium | reverse complement strand
GCGTACATGCAGCAGGTCCGCGAGCAGTACTCGTGGTAGTTGATATCGCGGCTGCCGATGCAGTGAAGGATGGCGACGCTTGCCGGCGGATCGGTGAACTTGAGCCGGTCGTCCGGATCCCGCTTGAGCAGCCGGCCGGCGGTCGGCCCGGTGGCATTGGAAAGCCGTTCGAACTCCAGGTTGGTAAACACATTGGCGTACTTGCCGTAGCCGTACTGGGTCATGGGTGTCGGATCCAGCGGATCGAAGCCGGTGGCCACGATGATCGAGCCTACCTCGATCTCTTCGACCTGGTCCTCCATCAGGTGGTTGATCGCTTTTGCTTCACAGGCACTCACGCAAAGCTTGCACTCGCAGCAGCCGCCGCAATCCAGACAGCGGCCGGCTTCCTGCTGTGCGGCCTGTTCGGAAAAGCTGCGGTCGACTTCATCAAATGATCCAATCCTTTCAGCCGGATCCAGCTGAACCGATGCCACCCTGGCAGTCGTTTCGATCTTTTGCGGAATCGGCTTCCAGTCCGTGCCCAGCGGTTTTTCGACCGCCAGCTGCTGGGCGTACTGGTCGAGATCTTCCCCGGCCAGAAAGCGGTCAATCGCCACCACCGCCTTGTGACCGGCGGCCACCGCCTCGATGACCGTTGCCGGTCCGGTCACGGCATCGCCGGCGGCAAATACATCAGCCATGCTGGTTTGCAGGGTGTGGGGATTGACCTTGAATGTGTTTCTCGAAGTCAGCGCCAGCCCGGGTTCTCTTTCGGCCCAGGCCACATCGATTTTCTGCCCAATGGCCGGTATCAGCGCATCGCACGCAACGACGAACTCGGAGCCTTCAACCGGCACCGGTCTTCTGCGACCGCTGGCATCGGCCGGACCCAGCTCCGTACGAATGCATTCCAGCCCGCTCAGTCTCCCGTCCTGGCTGTGAATGCTTACCGGCGCCGTCAGGTATGAGAATTCAATGCCTTCCTGGTGCGCACCCTCTATTTCTTCGGGATAGGCCGGCATTTCTTTTGCGGAACGCCGGTAAACCACCGTCACACTTTGCGCGCCGAGACGCTTGGCCACCCGGGCGGCGTCGATGGCCACATTGCCGCCGCCGATGACGATGACCCGCTTGCCGGGCGTTGCGGCCTTGCCCAGGTTGGCATCCCGCAAAAACCGGACGGCATCGATGACATTTTCAGCCTCATCTTCTCCCGGTATGCGCATCCAGATCGAGTCGTGGGCGCCGATGCCTAAAAAGATGGCCGCAAAACCCTCCCGGCGCAGATCATCCAGGCCGAAGTCGGTCCCGAAGCGAACGCCGGTTTTGATTTCGATTCCGTGCCGCAAAATAAAGTTGATCTCGTTGTCCAGGATATCGGGCGGCAGACGATAGTCCGGAATTCCCACCCGCAGCATCCCGCCCGCTTGATCAAGGGCCTCGTAAATCGTAATCTGGTAACCCTTCAGCCGTAAATAGTAAGCCACCGTCAGCCCGGCCGGGCCGGAGCCGATCACCGCGATTTTCTGCTGCCGGTCTTCAATCGGCGGCAGCGGCAACTGGGAGAGATCCACCTGATCGGCGGCAAACCGCTTCAAATCACGGATGGCAACAGCGGTGTCCACCTCGGCCCGGCGGCACATTTTTTCACACGGCGCCGGGCAGACGCGACCCAGGGTTCCCGGCAGGGGCAGCCGTTCCATGATCAGCTTTAGCGCTTCGTTGTACCGGCCCGCTTTGATCAGTGCGACGTAGCCCTGGACATTGGTCCCGGCCGGACAGGTGGTGACGCAAGGGGCCCGGTCGTGTTTGTCGATCAGGTAGGTAATCGGTACGGCCTGGGGAAAAGGCCGATAGATCGCCTTGCGGGTCTTGGTGCCCACATCCCATTCATTGGGAAAATCAATTGGACAGACTTTTTCACACTCGCCGCAACCGGTACAGTTGTTTTCGATGTACCGGGACCTGCGGCGGACTTTGACTTTGAAATTGCCGATAAAACCGCTGACATCCTCCACCTCGCTGTACGAGAGCAGCTCGATGTTCGGCTCCTGGCCGACGGCGACCATTTTGGGGGTGCCGATGCAGGCCGCACAGTCAAGGGTGGGAAACGTCTTGTCGTACTGGAGCATATGTCCGCCCACCGTGGCCTGTCTTTCCACGAGGTAAACCTTGAATCCGGCCTTAGCGATATCCAGCGAGGCCTGCATGCCCGCAATGCCCCCGCCCACCACCAGCGTGTTCGTACATACTGAAAACTTCGCCGGTGTCAGGTCATATTGCCGGGTTACCCGCAAAACACCTGCGCCGGCCAGGATCTTGGCTTTTTCAGTGGCCCGATCTTCGTCTTCGGTGACCCACGAAACATGCTCCCGCACGCAGACCATGTGAAACGCCCGGTAGGGATTGAGCCCGGCCCGCTCGCAGGCCGCCCGGAAGGTTTTTTCGTGCATCCGCGGGGAACACGACGCCACGACCACGCGGGTTAGATCGTACTGGTGAATATCTTTTTCGATCAGCTCCTGGCCGGGATCGGAGCACATGAACAGGTAATCCCGGGATACCGCGACATTCGGCAGGGTCGCCACGTACTCGGCGACTTCTTTGACCCGCACCCGGTAAGCGATGTTGATGCCGCAGTGGCAGATATAAAATCCGATCCGTTCAGACATGGCAGACCTCCTGCTCCAAGCCCGGCTCTGCGTGCTCGGCTGGTTTGATGTCATCCCCGCTGGAAACCGACTGCCACAGCAATTCAGCCAGGTCCCGAACCACAATTTGATCCTCAACGCCCAGTTCGCCCACCGCCGCATTGAGCATGCGAATGCAGTATGGACAGGCCGTGGCAATCACCTCCGCCCCCGTGCCAAGCGCCTCCTGCACGCGCAGCACGCTAAAGTTCTGATCGAGGGCATCCTTGCTCCAGGCACCCCCGCCGCCCCCGCCGCAACAAACGCTGCCTTGCCGGTTGTTGGGCATCTCAACCAGCTTGAGCCCGGGGATGCTCTGCAAAATGCGGCGGGGCGCTTCGAAGATGCCGTTGTGCCGTCCCAGATAACATGGATCGTGAAATGTGACGATGCGATCGACTTGTCCCACCGGCCGCAGGCGGCCCCTGGCAACCAGCCGATCGAGCAGCTGGGTGTAATGCTCACTGGCAACCGCGTCCTTCAAAGCAGGGTAATGGTTTTTAAAAGCGTCCAGGCAGTGGGGCGAGGTGGTCAGGAGCTTGTGAACGCCGGCCTTTAGTAATGATTCGCTGTTTTTCCGGACAAGCCCGGCAAACCCATCCGTCGCCCCCATCTTGTGGGCCGGATCGCCACAGCAGGTCTCCCGGCTTCCAAGGGTGCCAAAGGAAACAGCGGCCGTTTGCAGCAGGCGGGCAAACGCCCGGCCGGCTTGTCGGCTGTCGGGGTCATAGGCGGTGGTGCAGCAGGTAAACAGGCAGTAATCGTGTTCGGGGACAAAGCCCGGAATGTCGAGCCCTTCGGCCCATTGCAGGCGGTTTGCGCGCTCACCCCCCCAGGGATTGCCGCTTTGCGTCAGGCTATCCAGCGGCATCTTAAAGTAACCAGGCGTTTTCCCGGTGCTGACATTCAGGGCGCGCACCGCCTGCATGACGTCGACGATCATAATTCCCCGCGGGCAGACCACTCCGCAGGCATTGCAGGTCACGCAACTCCACACGGCCTGGTCCACGGACCGATCGCTGCCACAGTTCAGTGAAAGCTCGCGCAAAATGCGCCGTGGGTTGTAGGATGCTTCCAGGTTCCAGGGACAGGCGCCCGTGCAGGTCCCGCACTGCAGGCAACTTAAGAAAATATCACCGACGGTGGCCCTGACATCCGCAACATCGAGCGCGGAGTCTCTGGCGGCCTTTTGCTTGACGGTCGCCAGAAACTGGGCCAGCGGCCGGTAGAAAAGATGGGACCATTTGCCGAAGGGAACCTCGATGATCAGCATGGGCACTGCAATCGCCAGATGGATCACGTACATGACATAGGTTCCCATGGGCCAGCCGGCCAGCCGCACGAGGTGCATCAGGATGCCGGTCAAGGTGGTGAAAAACAGCAAAATCAGGAAAAGCCAGTCGGTCGGTTCCGAGTAGCGATGGATCAACTCCTGCTGGCGGCGGCGGCTGCGGAACATCTCCACGGTAATAATCAGCAGCGCAGCGGTGGCATAATAGCCGAAAAGACTCGTGAAATGCCAGCTGGTGTCATCGACCTGGAACCAGCGAATGCAGACGATGATCAGGGTCATCATGGTCATGTAACCGGTCACCAGGATGAAGTGCTTCA
>JAOZPY010000314.1 GCA_029932495.1 Desulfobacterales bacterium | reverse complement strand
ATTTCGCTCCCTGCTGAAGATCCGGTTCGGTGACATCGACCGTGCCGGCATTGTCTATTACCCGCGATTTATGCATTATTTTCACGTGGCCCTGGAGGAATTTTTTGCCAGCGAGCTGGGCATTGAGTATCATGCCGTGGTGGAAAAATACCGCCTGGGTCTTCCCACCGTTCATCTGGAAACGGATTTCAGTCGACCGTTCAGCTACGGCGATGATATCGAGGTGGAAGTCAGTGTGCGCCATATCGGCCGCACTTCCATTGCGTTTGGCTACCGGGTGTTCAAAAAGGGGGAGGGGGATCCGCGCATCGTGGGGCACAATGTAACGGTCTGCCTGAATATGGACAGCTTCGAGAAAATAACGATACCGGAGTGGTTGAAACAACGCCTTGAAAACCAGTCCGGCCTGCAATACGTCTAACAAGGGGGGGGACAGCAGGTTGAGCCGGTGCCCTCAGTCATTGAAGATGATTTTAAACGCAACGCCGATACCCTTGGCGGCGATGCGGACCACCTCTCCGGTGGCACGCAGAAAATCATCGGCATTCGGCAGTTTGATGGTCAGTGCGATTTCCTGTCCCATATTCAGCTTCCGGTTGGTGTAAATAAAGGCACCGCTGGGGCTGACGTCCTGAACCGATACGCTGAAAACGTCGTCGATGGTTTCGCATTTGGCCGTGAGAAGTTGGTTTTTCACGAAATATTTTCGCGAATTTTTTCGGTGATAGTGCGTCTCTTCTTTTTGCTGCAAAACATTTGAATGTGCCATACGTTAAACTCCCTTTGTGGTTTTGGATACCGAACGGAGATTGAAAACCGTCAATCCCATTCGCTACCGCCCACGTTATTTGCAAATCCAAGCAAAATACCACGGGATTTGGGTGACATGTCCTGGAACTGGATGCCCAGCGCCATGGCCTTTCCTTTATCCAGGTCGATTTCACGGCTCCAGACCACGGTTCCATCCACATTCAGGGTTAAATCTTCGCTGGGAAATGCGATTTTTACCCTGGCATCCCGGACGTAGCGGCTGAATGAGTCAAATCGCTGGAATTCTGAATCCAGGACCACGCAAATGCCTCCAATCGAGATATCCCGAGAATAGCCCTTCAGGTCCAGGGGCGGGGAAGCGGTCTCGCCGGCGTGGACCTGCAAATACACCCGTATGGGAAGCGGCTGTCGGTTTCCCATCCGCTGCCGGGAAAAGTGACGGTTAACACCCGAGCTGATTCGCATTTCATACAGCTGCATCAGGGCGTGTTCTACCTCGGGGAAGTTGACACAGATTTTCATCAGGTTTATCTTGGACAGCTTGATCAGCTCAGTCTGGGTAATGGCTTCGATATAGGATTGGCTGCGTTGTTTGTCTTCGAAGGGGTAAATTTCACCAAAAAAAGTATTTTCGGTCAGGTTGGCGGTGGACTTGGTGTACATGGTCTCCCCACCTTTTTTCACCGGTTGATAAGCGGTTGCCCGCAACGTCCCGGAGACAATAAAGTAAAGGTCTTCTTCACTGTCGCCGGCTTTTTTCACCACCCGCCCGGCCGGCAGGTGCACCTTAACCAGGGGGTACAATATGCCGATCATCGCCGGATACGACAGTCCTCTGAAAAATGTTTCCGCGGGGCTTTGTTGACTCCCGGCTTTTTTGAGCGTGGAAAAAAAAAGCTTGATTTCAGATGTTGCTCCGGGGGAGTGGATGTTCCATTGCAGGCTTTTGGCCACAATGGCTTGCAGGGTCATGCCGGCGTCGATGAAAAGCCCGGCGGCTTTCCGGTAGGATTCGGCCGCGGCATCTGACAATCCTTTTGTGACCAGCAAGTCGGCATAGGCGCGCAGCAGGGCCGGATCATTGGGGAAAAGTTTGAGGATATCGTAGAATTCCTCAACCGAGTCGATTATTATGGAACCATCGATGATCTGGGCGGCAATGCTTACCTGGTCGAATATATTTGATTTTTGCGTGACAGCCATGCCCATGTTTCCGGTTTGTTCAGCTCCGGCCTCCTCCCATTGCGTGCTGTATGATGACAAGATGGGATTTTGACACCATTTCTAATAGTTATCGGTAATTCAGAGGGGATACTTGAGGCAATTCATTCGGCAGCGTCGACAATGGTTGCAGGCGGATCGTATGCACCGGTCAGTTCCCCCTTTAATTGACCACATGAAATTCACCCGACTTGATGTCCGTTGTCTACCTGACGGTAGGATGCCTGATTTTGGGCCCGGCAAATGAAGATGGGAAAAACCCGAGTCAGGATTTTACAATAAGCTCCAGCGGACGTTTGGACAGGGATTGACAGCCGCTTTCGGTAACCACCACCGTATGGCCGAAGCACATGGCGTGGTTGGTTTCACTGTCCATTAGAATCATATGTAAAAAAAACACCATGTTAGGGGCTGCGATGACCGGATTTCCGTGGTAGAACATCGGCCAGTCCATCCAGTTGGGCGCGAAGGTGGTCCCCATGCTGTAGCCGGTGGCATTCAGCCGGTGGGCTTGCATGCCGACGGCATCACAAACCCGGGCGTAGGCATCGAACACCTCACCGATGGGGCGCCCGGGTTTTAGCGCCTCCATGCAGGCGGTCATGGCATCCATGGTTACCGCATACATTTTCTCATGCTGGACGGTGGCCTGCCCGATGGGGATGGTGCGCATCATGGCCGCGTGGTAATGACGGTAGGCCGCCGCCCATTCAAGGGTCAGCTGATCCTGGGAATCAAGCCGTCGTCGTCCGGATTTGTAACGGCACAAAAGAGCGTCTTTACCCGATCCGATGATGAATTCATTGCCCGGATAGTCGCCGTCGCCGGCAAAAATGACTCCCTGCATGGCAGCCAAGATTTCACCCTCATCGGCTCCCGGAGCAGCCAGACGACGAGCTTCATCCCAAGCCTGATCAGCCAGCTTGGCTGCCTTGTGCACATACACCATTTCGGCGGTGCTTTTTACCAGCCGCAGGCGGCTTACCATATCCGATGCATCTTCCAGGGTGCAGAAATCCGCCAGAGCGGCGTCCAGCAACTGCCCGTTTTTGGCTGTCAGCCCGTAGGCATCGTATTCAACCCCCAGCCGTTGTCCCTTGCAGCCGAATTCATCGAGGATGTTTCTCAACTGCACGGCCGGATCGGCACCGGCGTCGTCCACCCAGATGCGGATATCTTCGATGATGGATGTATGGCGTGCCTGACGCAGGTCCGGCGCCCGGGTCATGAGCATCAATCGGCCGTCGGCCCCCAGGTACAGGCACTGAAAAAAAACATAGCCAAAGCTGTCGTAGCCGGTCAGGTAATACATGCTTTCCTGACGGAACATCAGCAATCCATCCAGCTGTCGATTCTTGAGTTGTTCGATGGTGCGGTGCTGCCGCAGGGCAAACTCTTCGTTGGAAAAATGCAAGGCCAATGGTCACTCCTTATTTGGTATTAAAAGCTCATCGGTTGGGGGCGGCCCGTTGCTCGTTGTAAATCAGAAGATATCCATTGATTTAGATTGGAATACATTTGATAGCTACGGACAACTGAAAACAACCCACTGATATCTATCGTGTTTACACAATCACAATCATGCTTCAGGCACAATATCGCCTGTCATTCCAAGACCGTCAACGAGAATCGATTGGTATATCTGCAACACATTCGCTTTCACGTCAGTTTTAAGGGCCGGCGGGGTCTGGGCGATCATGATGCCGCTTTTGAGAATGCAGGCCGTGATCGGTGATTTTTCAAAGGTAATTCCCAGCCGATCCGATCGGGTAACCTTAAAACCACGGTGCCGGATTTCTTCCTCAAGTCGTTTGATATCGATGTCCAGGCGCCGGTGGGGGGTAAGCACAAAATTGCGCCGGCCGTCCCGGGCGCAGGTTTCTTCAAAACGCCGGTCGGGGATTTTCTCAGGCGCACCCGCCGGGCGGGTGCCGCAAACCCGGCAGGTTTCCAGCGCCGGCATGTCCAGGATGTTGAATTCAAACTGCCTCAGGTCAATATAAAGCAGCTTGTTTTGCAGTTTGGGGGATTGGCCTGTCAGCAGGCGCACGGTTTCAAAGACCTGCATCGATGATACCATGCCAATTACCGCAGGGTGAACTCCCACCAGGCCGCAGACGGGCAGATCTTCATTTTTAAGCCCGCCCATGAAACACTCCAGGCAGAGGGTTTTGCCCGGCAAAAAAGTGGAGACATTGCCGAAAACCTCAATGGCCGCACCAAATACATAGGGAACTTTCAGTCGGTGGCAGGTGCGGTTGACGATATAGCGCGGTTCCGGTCGGTCCAGCCCATCGA
>JAOZPY010000313.1 GCA_029932495.1 Desulfobacterales bacterium | reverse complement strand
TGTTCATTAACACCTTTGTCGACCAGGATTTCATCAACCGCTACAAGCTGTTTGTCGCCGGCCGGCGATTAAACCAGGATAAAGGGGTCTGGGAGTATTATGTCAAAAGTCGCAGTGTCGAGGCCTACCGTCAGATGCTGCTGGGCACCCTCTATCATCCGCCATGCATCGAAATCGATACGGAAAAGTCCAAAGACGGCCGGTTGTACCTGGTGCATCGTTTCGAAGGCAAACCGCTGGTAAAGGAGTTTATCAGCAACACCATGCTGGGCATTGAGTATTTGTGGGGCGCACCGGTTCAGCTGGAAACCAGCGAGGTGGTGCCGGCCGCTCCCGCCCAGGCGCGTCTGCCAATTCCCGGACTGCCCGTGCCGGCGGAAGAAGAACAGGCGCCGCGGGAAATAAAGTGGCAGCGAGTGGTTTACACCATGAAAGATCGAAAGCTTACCAGGGAAAATATATAGAAGATGAAAGCCGCCAAGAAAACAAAGACTTCCAGAAAATCACGGGCTGCGGACAAAACCACAGCGCCCGAGGCCGATGACAGCCCTCAGCTGGAACACATCCATAAGGCCATGCAGAATCTAAACCAGAGCATGACCGAACTGGAACAGCGTCAGGCCATTTCTTTTGAGGAATTTCTCACCGAGCTTGTCGCCCGGCCGGAGGTGGTCGTGCGCAACGTTTTCCAGGTGTTTCACGATATGATGAAGGCATACGTGGGTGAGGGTATTGATGAATATCCCGATGATCCCGAATCCATCCACTACGCCTACTATGACTGCAGCAAATTATTCGTCGAGGGGTCGGATTATCCTTTTTTTGCCGATCGACTTTTTGCCAACCGGCTTATCAGCCTGGTGGAAGCATTAAAACGCGGCGCTCAGCAAAATAAGATTTACATTTTCAAAGGGCCTCCGGGTTGCGGCAAAAGCACTTTTTTAAATAACCTGCTGAGAAAATTTGAAGAATATGCCAATACCGATGCCGGGCAGCGTTATGAAATCGTCTGGCGCTTTGACCGCAAAATTCTGGGCGGCCACGGTGACCTTGAAGCCCACCCGGTGCTGGAAAAATTGTCCCGCTTGCTGGATGCTCCCGCCGCAGGGGAGCCCGGGCGAGAACCAGATCCAGGATCCGGTAATTCCCTGGATGGTTCGGAAGCTCACATGGCGGCCAATTATGCCCCCCGGTTGGCCGGCGATTTTATCGAGGTACCCTGCCCTAGCCATGACAACCCGCTTTTGATGATTCCCAAGCATCGCCGCCGGGAATTTTTTGATGATCTTTTTCAGAACAATGAATTCAAATGGAAACTGTCCACCGAAAAAGAATACGACTGGGTTTTTCGGGAAACCCCATGCACCATTTGCAGCTCATTGTACGAAGCCCTGCTGGATCGGGTGAAAGACCCCCGGGAAGTCTACGACATGATCTATGCCCGGCCTTATCGCTTCAACCGCCGCCTGGGGGAGGGGATCAGTGTTTTTAACCCGGGCGACAAGCCCTTGCGGCGAAACGTCATGAGCAATCCCATTCTGCAGCGCTGGATCGACAGCCTGCTGCGGGACAGCAACCGGGTAAAATACATTTTTTCCCAGTATGCCAAGACCAACAACGGCATCTATGCCCTGATGGATGTCAAGTCCCATAATACCGAACGGTTGATCGAACTGCACAACATCATCAGCGAAGGGATTCACAAGGTGGAAGACATCGAGGAAAATGTGAATTCGCTGCTGCTGGCCGTGATGAATCCTGAGGATGAGAAAAATATTCAGGGATTCCAGTCTTTTCTGGATCGGATCGAATATATCAACATTCCTTATGTTATGGACTTGTCGACGGAAGTTGAAATTTACCGCAATGTTTTCGGCAAGCACATTGATGAGCGGTTCTTACCCCGGGTGCTTCATAATTTTGCGCGGGTGATTATTTCCTCGCGGCTCAACATAAAATCAGAAAGCATGCTCGAGTGGATTGAGGACCCGAAAAAATACAGGCTTTACTGTGATGAAAACCTGCAGTTGCTCAAGATGGAAATTTACACCGGTTATATCCCCGGATGGCTTCTGGAAGAGGACCGCAAGCGTTTAACCGCCAAACGGCGGCGCAGCATCATTGCCGAATCGGAAAAAGAAGGTGGACACGGCATTTCCGGGCGGGATTCCATAAAAATTTTCAACAAATTCTATTCGGCCTTTGCCAAGGAAGACAAACTGATCAATATGTCGGATTTATGCAAGTTTTTTAACAAAATCGACAAGAATGTGAAAGACTTGATTCCGGCTGGATTCCTGGATTCCCTGCTGCGCATGTACGATTATACCATTTTGCAGGAAGTCAAAGAGTCACTCTATTATTACAACGAGGAGCAGATTTCCAGAGAAATCCAGAATTACCTGTTTGCGATTAATTTTGAGATCGGAGCGGTGGAGACCTGTACCTACACGGGGGAAAAACTGGAGATCACCGAAGAATTTCTTGAGGATGTGGAAACACGCCTGCTGGGTGCCAAAGCTGATAAGGACCAGCGCCTGGCATTTCGCCGCAGCTCCCAGAAAGAATACACCACCCGTACATTGACCCAAGAGATCATGGTCGACGGACTGCCGATTACGGAAACAAATATCTTCCAGTCCATGCACGATCGTTACGTATACAATCTGAAGGAGAAGGTACTGGACCCCTTCCTGGAAAACGAAAACTTCAGACGGGCCATCAAGGACTATGCCGGGGAGGATTTTAAAACCTATGACAAGCGGATCCGGGAAGATGTGACCTACCTGATCGGCAACCTGTGTGAAAAGTACCGTTATACCGAGCAGGGGGCCAAAGAAGTCTGCATGTACGTCATCGACAATGAACTGGCGAAGAAGTTTTCCAGCACTTAAGGCCCATGATTCTGTGGTCGTTCGCCTGCATTGACCTGGGCCCGGAGACTGTCGCAGTACTCATCGAAAATAAAATACATGCAGCGTTCGGCATAGCGTGATTTTTCATAAAAACTGCAGCTGCTTTGGGCTTTCTGGTCATTGGCCGTACAGATTGAAATTTGCTCCTGCCTGCAAAAATTAACCATCAGCTGAGTCATTCCGATCCCCTTCCCATGTCCATCTTGTTGTTGCCGTTCTGCAAATTTCGTTGCAGCTCCCAGGCCAGCGTTATGATCACCTGGAATTTGAAGCCAATTGCAACGGACACATCAATTCACATTTTAGCTTGTCCCTTGCTTCTGTTATCATATATCGGCCACTCCGGTGCCGGGCTTAACCTCTTTTTATAACTAGCAGTTATTGTGCCAACCGTGTGGTCGCAAAATAAATGGTTTGATTTAAGACTGTTAGGGGGAAATACTGAGAGTGCATATCATGAAAAAATCACTTGCAGCGTCAAGGCGCTGACTTTAAAAACAAAAATCTTTCTTTTCATTTCAACTGCGAACCGGTATGAGAGGTTGCGGTTTTAATGTTGTTTGCTTATTATAAAAAAGTTGGTTTGCAAAAGGTGCGCGGCGGAGGAATTGAATATGGCGGTGCAAAAGAAAGTCTGGCTTGATGATGAAAAACGCAGGCAACAATTGAACCCGGCGGTACCGGAAGTCCATACAACCTATTTCGGCTTTCAACGGGTCGCCCGCTCCCAGAAGACCGACCGGGTGCTGCAGCATTTTAATTCCGTGGCGCGGCATTATGATTTTATGAACACCCTGCTGAGTTTCGGCATTCACTATCTTTGGAAACGCATGGCCGTCCGGGCGATGCTCCTGCAACCGGGCCAGCGGGTTCTTGATGTCTGCGGCGGTACGGGAGACCTGGCTATCCTGGCTGCTGAAAGCGTGGCGCCCACTGGCCGGGTGGTCATTTATGATATCAATCGCGCCATGATCCAGGCAGGCCTGCATAAGGTGCGGCGCAGGGGGTTATGGGATTGGGTGGACTACGTCCAGGGAAATGCTGAAAGTATCAGCGCCGCCTCCGGGCATTTTGATGCCGCCATGGTCGGCTTCGGCATTCGCAATGTGAGTGACATGCAAAAGGGCTTTGAAGAAATGTACCGGGTGCTCAAACCCGGCGGCAAACTGATGTGCCTGGAATTTTCAAAGCCGACATTTACCCCATTCCGCCGGTTGTATGATTTTTATTCCTTTTATATCATGCCCCTGCTCGGAGAGCTGATCGCCGGCTCCCGCCAGGCTTATACCCATCTGCCGGAATCCATCCGGATGTTTCCCCCGCCCGGTGAGCTGGCCGCCATTTTACGCCGCATCGGCTTTTCCAAGGTCACCTA
>JAOZPY010000312.1 GCA_029932495.1 Desulfobacterales bacterium | reverse complement strand
AAGGCACAAATCAGCTCAACCGGCTGAACCTGTTCAAATGCCTCGCGGCAAAAGATTTTGGGCACCGACATTGTCGCGCCCGGGGTTCAATCCGCCAAGCTTGAATTTTACAATCATGATATCCGGGACCCGGCGCTTTCAATGTGGCCGGCGACGGCGTCGTCAAGATATCAGAAGCCGCCGCCATGATCGGTAAAAGAACTCAAAAAATCCCCCTGCGCCTGTACAGTGCGCTGATCTGGCTGCTGTGGCACTTGCGTATCAAAACGGTTGAAGCCCCTGCCGGTATCGTCGCTTATTCGTCTTATTCATGGGTTTTGGATACGACCCGGGCTAAAACCAGGCTGGGATGGCAACCCCGCTATACTTCAAGACAAACGCTGCGGATCATGCTGGAAACACATGATTACAATCCCCATTGAGATCTGCGAACCATATCCCGAAGAAGGCCACAGCGGCTGAAAAACCTGTTGATTCTTAGCCCGTCGTCAATTATATTCCTGCAATTGGTTGATCCGAAAAGGGCCGGCAACCGAACTGCGAATTCTTACCCACTTTAGCGCACCTGCGGAGTTTTCTGAGCGGAATTAATAACACCACGGCCTTTTAATAATGATAAGGAGCAAATATGAACAACGTGAAAATTGCCGGCAAAATTAAAAATGCGGGGTTCATCTCCACCCGGCTGGCCGGAACCGACGGCGTGTCCCTGGAAACCGCCAAGTGGGCCCAGGTGTTTGAAGAAGAGGGTTTTGAATGCTTTTATTTTGCCGGCGAACTGGACCGCCCTGCCGAACGCTCCCACTTTGCGGCCGAAGCGCATTTCATGAATCCACAAGTCATGGAAATTAATCAAAGGGTGTTTGGCGGCAATGTCCGGGAACCATCCATTACAGAAAAGATCCACCAATTGGCCCGCAAGTTAAAGGGCGATCTTTATGAGTTTATCGAAAAATTTGACATCGGTCTGCTCGTTCCCCAAAACGCCCTGACCATCCCGATGAATATCCCCCTCGGGCTGGCCATCACCCAGGTCATTATGGAAACCGGCCTGCCGACCGTGGCGCACCATCACGATTTTTACTGGGAACGCGACCGGTTTCTGACCAATGCGGCGTGGGACTATTTGAACATGGCATTTCCCCCGGATGCCCCCAGCATCAGGCATGTAACGATCAACACGCACGCCAACGCCCAACTGGGCCTGCGCACCGGCATTGCCGGAACGGTCATACCCAACATCATGGATTTTGAAAACCCACCGCCCCCGCCGGATGAATACACCGCCGGTGTGCGGCAGGACCTGGATATCAAAGATGACGAGTTGTTTATCCTGCAGCCAACCCGGGTGGTGGCCCGCAAGGGAATCGAAATGGCCATCGAACTGGTGAGCCGTTTGGAAATGAAAGCCAAGCTGGTCATTTCCCATGCCTCCGGGGATGAAGGTTATGACTATGAGCAACGTTTAAAGGAATATTCGGAACTGATGGGGGTCAAGACCCTGTTTGTCGACGATATCATCAAGGAAACCCGGGGACAAACCGCTGACGGACGGAAGATTTACACCCTGGAAGATGTATACCCGTACTGCGATCTGGTGACCTATCCTTCCACTTTTGAGGGTTTCGGCAACGCGTTTTTGGAAACGGTGTATTTCCGCAAACCGATCGTGGTCAACAAATATTCGATTTATACTCAGGATATCAAACCTAAAGGGTTTCGGGCCGTTGAACTGGATGGCTATGTCACGTCTGCGGCGGTTCAACAGACAAAAGAAATCCTTGACAAACCGCAGCTTTGCAAAGAAATCGTGGATCACAACTATCAGATCGGCGCCCGCTTTTTCTCATTTGCGGTTTTGCGGCGTCGTCTTAAAAGCTATCTTGCCGAGCTTATGGCTTCCTTGGTATAACCTCAAGGGAGCACTTCGATTAACCTGCTGTTGCACCCGGGCAGGATCGCTGGATACACGCCGATGGATGCAACCCTTTGGAGATGTAACAGTATAGAGGCATATCTATGAAGACTGCCAGGCGAAAAGCGTTGCTTGCCATTATCCTGGTGATCATGGGCGTTATGGCTGCCGTTTTTATTCTTTTCACGGTTCAAAACCGGAATATCCAGCAGGAGGTTCTGGAGGCGAAAGTAAGTGAGGCAACCGGGGCGGTCCAGCAAAAATTTCTCGAAATATCCGATCCGGTCAACCGGGACCTGGCGCTGCTGGCAAAATGGGGGCAGTCCGGCCTGCTGAATCCCAGCGACACCCGCTCGCTGAACAGCAAGGTCATCCCCCTGATCGAATCCCAGTCGATGGTCTCGTCATTGATTATCGCCGATACAGACGGGCGCGAATACTTTCTTTTGCGCGAAAAGCAGTCCTGGCTGACCCGCTCGGCAAAAGCTTATCGGCCCGGTATGCAGGTCACCCTCAGCCGCTGGCGCACTGCGGACAAACGGCTTAAAACCTGGCAGGAAAAGCGCACCTTCGATCCGCGAAAGCGCATCTGGTTTGCCGGTGCTTTGCAGACGCCCGATTCGGGGGCCATTTTCTGGACCGATCCCTACCAGTTTGAGACGGCCCGCAAACCTGGCATTACCGCATCCGTGCGCTGGCAGTCCGGGGGCAACGACCGGGTGATCACTGTAGCGGCCCTGGACATCCTGCTGGATGATTTATACCGGTTTCTCTCCGGGCTACGGGTCACTGCCGGTTCCCAGGTTTTGCTGGTTCGAAAGGACGGCAGCCTGATGGCCGCCTCAAAACAGGATCAAAGCCAACAAGCCATGCCCGCTGAAAACGTTTCTTTTATCTCTGCGAGCGAACTGCAAAACGGTTTGCTCAAGGACGCCATGGCCGTCTGGGCCAACAACCAGACCGCAGCCCTGGTGGTCAAAGCGTTTTCCAGCGACGGCAAAAAATGGTGGGCCGGCTTCCAGCCCCTGCAATCCGCCAAATCCGGGACCTGGATTGGGGTCATTATTCCCCAGCAGGATCTTGAGGGCACGCTGCACCAAAAATGGACCCAGGTCATTTTGATGGCCGCCGCCATCCTGGCGGCCGGGCTGGCGCTGATCATCTTTCTGATCCGCCGCTACGGTCAAAAATACGCCGGAGATGCGCAGACAAACGGTCGGGCCGCCGGTGTGGATCAGCACCATCTGTTAAAAATGATTACCGCCGGTGAGAGCAGCAGCCTGGAATTCAAATCAACGCTGAGAACCAACCTGAAAACCGGCAAAACCGATAAGGCCATCGAGCTGGCCTGGCTCAAGAGCGTTGTCGCTTTTATGAATTCCGAGGGGGGCATGCTGCTGATCGGTGTGAATGACGAAAGCACTATTGTGGGAATCGAGCCGGATGGGTTTGAAAATGACGACAAGTGCCGGCTGCACGTCAAAAACCTGATCAACCAGCATATCGGCGCCGAGTTTTCAAGTTACATTGACTATGATCTGCAAAGCATCAACGGCAAAACGATTGTGGTTGTTGCCTGTGAAAAGGCGGCTGATCCGGTTTTTCTGAAAGTCGGTAAAAATGAAGACTTCTTTATTCGCTCCGGCCCTTCGAGCATCCGGCTTTCAATGAGCCAGATGATAAAATACCTTGAGCAGCGCTGACCGCTGCCAGTAAGCAGTGCCGTGCCCGCCGAAGTAAACACCACTGGCTCTGTATTTTGTCCCCTGTTGCCCCGCTAAACACCGCCTTTCCAGCCCGCCTGCTCCATGGCCAGAAACTTTTGAAGTTCCTCCTGGCTCATCACCGTGGTCTTGAATTCAACTTCAGCGCCCATTTTTTCTATGGGTTGTTGCAAGCTGTTTTTTAACATCCCTTCGATGGGAATATTCGGAAAGGGAAAGGCCAGGGTCAACAAAACCTTTTGCCCTTCAACTTCCACATCCTTTACCATTCCCAGCTCAACCAGGGTACGATCAATGGCCGGATGTTTCACCGGTGCAATCGCCTCACGGACATCTTTTTCTGAAACAGCAGAACTCATAATTATCCCCTTCCTTTTTGAAAAATTAATTGGAGCGCTTCTTCTATTACACTCTCGGATATAAATTTTCAATACCCCGCCGCTGCAACCGCCCGCTCTTTTGCATTTTTTGGCTAACCGATATACAGTAAGCATCGCGGCCTGGAATAAATTGGTCAGCCATTTTGTAAACTCAGAGCAATCCTGCTCCGTATTTCTTTGGCCATGTCACTGGGCTAAAACCATCAACATCCGTCTAGGGGATGAAAACATTGCCCCGGTTGATGAGAAAGTCAGGGTCAACCGCTGCCTTGC
>JAOZPY010000311.1:2091-4295 GCA_029932495.1 Desulfobacterales bacterium | reverse complement strand
GGCGGCAAATCCCCACCACCCGGCCATGGGCGCGGCATAGGTAAAAACACCGTTGCCATCGGCCTTGATGGTCTGGGTGGCCATGTAGTCGGTGGGAGCCGTATATTTCTTGTCACGGTTGTAATATTCGACTTCAACATCGGCAAACGGCACGGGTTTGCCGTCAAGCATGACAATCCCCTGAAACACATTGCCGGCATACAGACCGTATGGCTTGGAAAGGGGTACGATTTCCGTCTTCAGTCCGACAGGCTCATCCCAGCCCTCGTCGTCTCCGAAAGCGGTTATAACGGTCTTGGTATAGTGAATGATAAAAGAGTCTTCAGCCGGCTCCCAGTAAGGTTCAGGCTGCATGTAAAACATGAACACACCGGGCCGCTTGACGGTATAGTCCATCGTCCAGGCTTGTTTGCCCATCACCTGTGTCGGCCGCAGGGCCGCTGTCAGGTCCTGTTTGGCGCCGTTGGCGCGCACACCGAAATATTCAGGTTTCACCAGCTGCATGCCGGCCCCTTCAAAGGGGTGGGAAAATGACAGAACGATGTTCACCGTTCGGCTATCCCCCTGCATAATCATGGAATCTGACGGAATCACCATCCCGAAATGGGCGCCGGCCGTAGCGGACATGATCAGTGACAAAACAAGGCTCATAAACAACCCCATCAATTTTTTCATCATTGCCTCCTTGGCTATGGCACAAAAAAAGCCATAAGATTTGTGTGCCTTCTTGGCACAACACACAACCTTCATGGCTTATCTTAAATTCAGGTCTTAATATCTTGACACTGCAAGCTTCAACTTGCCGTTGCGCGGAAAACCAATGGGCTGTTCCGTCGCCGTTTTGATTATCCCGCCGACAACCCGATGTCAAGTAAAAATTTGCACCCCGTCCCGGCTTGGTGATATTGGGAAAATTGGCCCGCGTAGGATCAATATGCTGCTTGACCTTAATGTTGCAACGTTGAGGTTGACTTAACCCGCAAAAGTCTTTAAGAAAAGTACCCATGCCCGTGCCGACCGTTTTCAGGCCCCGGTACACATCCGGCATGAGCCCGTCATGATACGCAAGAAAAAAAATAAAAAAGTGCCCCTGGGGAAAAAACCATTTCTGGTGCTGAGCCGCAGGGCCATCGCCGGCTGGGCGGCAGTTCTTTTTTTCGTCTGTGCCTGGATGTTTGCCATTGGGGTGCTGGTGGGACGCGGGACCGCCCCACTCAAATTCGATACCGCCGGGCTTCAAAAGAAATTGCGCTCCGCCGGGGCGGATGCTGAAAAACCTGCATCGGGCCGCAACGCACGAAATGCTGCCCGGGTCAAAAACAAACCCCGCCTTGATTTTTACGAGGCCCTGAAAGAAAATCGTGAAGATGCCAAAATCGAGAAAACAGCGCCGGGGCACATCGTCAGTAAAAAAATAGCACCGGCCCGGCAAAAACCGGCGGCCGGCTCTCCAGCCGGCACCCGCAAAAAGGCCGGCAAAAAACAAACTGCACCGACGCCGGCAATAAAGAAACCTGCAAAGTTGCAACCGGCGCCCAAGAGTGCAACCACCTCCCCCGGGCCGGCATACACCATCCAGGTGGCCGCGGTAAAAACAGCCGCCGATGCCGACAGGCTGGTGGCCCGGCTGAAAAAAAAAGGGTTTGCAGCCTACCGCGCCATCGGAAAAATTCCCGGCAAGGGAATCTGGTACCGGGTGCGTGTGGGCAGATATCCAAGCAAATCCGATGCCCGCCGCACGATGGACAAATTGAAAAAGAAGGGCCTGAAACCGATATTGGTAAAAAGATAGGTGCGGGGCAAAAGGTACAAGGTACAGGGTAGGCGCTGCTGCGCCAGGTACAAGGTACACGGTGCAGGGTGCAGGGTAAACGGAGGGCCACCTGCGGTAGGTATACCCTATATGGCTAAACCCTTTACTGCCACATTCGTATTTACTCAACGGACAACGAACCACAGACAACGGACATTTTTATTATGAAAATCACCAAAGATGAAGTCTTGTATGTCGCCGACCTGGCACGGCTGGACCTGGATGAAGAGGCCATTGAGACATTCGCCGGGCAGATTGGAAAAATCCTGCAATACGTTGAAACGCTCAATGAAGTCGACACCGAGGGGATTCGACCCACCTCCCATGCGATCTTTTTAACCAATGCCTTTCGCGAAGATGAACCGGGCCCGCACCTGGATCGGGAGCAGGC
>JAOZPY010000311.1:0-1991 GCA_029932495.1 Desulfobacterales bacterium | reverse complement strand
GAATGCGGAAGTGGGAAAGGAGAGTTTGCACGTGCTCAGTTTGATTAGCGCAGAGGGTCGCGCTATCAAACTTCAGCAGGCTGGAAAGCTGGAAAGCCAGGAGGCTTGAAAGCTAAAAAGGATTTTATCCTTTAATAAGCCTTCCAGCTTCCTTGCCTCCTAGCTTGCCGGCATTGATACGTCGCAGGCCAGCGGGAAAAAGACCATTTATCGCTGAAACCTTTTAGGAGAATTAATTCGTGGAACTATATGAACTGACCATCGGTGAAGCTCATCGGCTGCTGAAAAACCGGGAAATCTCATCTCAGGATCTGACCCGCTCGGTGCTGGAACGTATCGCGGCCATAGACGGGCGCATCGGGGCTTTCATCACCGTGGCGGAAAAGATAGCCCTGGAACAAGCAGAGCGAGCCGACGGGATGATCGCCGCCGGGCAATGTTCGACACTCACCGGGATCCCCTTGGGAATTAAAGATCTGATCTGCACGCAAAATATCACCACGACCTGCGGCTCGAAAATTCTTGAAAATTTCGTACCGCCTTACGATGCCACGGTCATTCGAAAATTAAAACAGGCCGGGGCCGTAATCGTCGGCAAGCTGAACATGGACGAATTTGCCATGGGATCGTCCACGGAAAACTCCGGTCTGAAAACCACCCGCAATCCCTGGGACATGAATCGTATTCCCGGAGGATCCAGCGGGGGGTCGGCGGCGGCCGTGGCCGCTGACATGTGTCTGGGCGCCCTGGGTTCGGACACGGGGGGCTCCATCCGCCAGCCGGCTTCCCACTGCGGCGTGGTAGGCATGAAACCGACTTACGGCCGGGTATCACGCTTCGGCCTGGTGGCCTTTGCCTCCTCTCTGGACCAGATCGGTCCCCTGGCGAAAAATGTGACCGACTGCGCTCACTTGCTGGGCGCTGTCGCCGGACACGACCAATCCGACTCCACCTCCGTCCCCCGGAAAGTCGACGATTACCTGCGCAGTTTAGACGGCGGGCTCAAAGGGGTAACGGTTGGAATTCCGCGCGAGTACGCCACGGCCGAAGGGTTGGATCCAGCCGTGCAGGCAGCGATCAGTGACGCTGTCAGCGTACTTGAATCTCTGGGCGCCGAACGGGTGGAAATTTCCCTGCCGCACACCCGATACGCGGTGGCCGCCTATTACGTTATTGCGCCCTCGGAGGCCAGCTCCAATCTGGCGCGCTATGACGGGGTCAAGTACGGCTTTCGCAGTCCCCAGAGTGCTGACTTGATGGATATGTACCGCCGCACGCGTTCCAAAGGATTCGGTGCGGAAGTCCAGCGACGCATCATTATCGGTACCTACTGTCTTTCCGCCGGCTACTACGATGCTTACTACGGCAAGGCTTCCCAGGTTCGCACCCTGATCATGGAAGATTTCAAACAAGCTTTTGAAACCTGCGATGTCATTGCCAGCCCGGTGGCGCCTACCCCGGCTTTTAAAATCGGTGAAAAAATCGACGACCCGCTGACCATGTACCTGTCGGATATCTTTACCCTGTCGGCCAATCTGGCCGGCATCCCCGGCTTGTCGGTTCCTTGCGGGTTTTCTTCGAACGGGTTGCCCATCGGCCTGCAATTGATGGGCAGCCATTTTAACGAAGCTATGCTGTTGCGAGTCGCTTACGGTTTTGAGCAGGCCACGGCGTTTCACAAGCAGAAGCCAAAGGTGGCATAGGGCAGAGCGCAGAACCTGGAAAATCGGTGTGTTGAACAAATTTAGCACAGAAACTTTTGACAACCACCGGACGATCATAAGGAAAAGGCCTATGGCGACGGTTCAACCCCAAGGCGAAAATTTGAGAAAAGCGGTCAAGTGGATTTCCGAAGAGCGCAAATACGGCACCGGCGGAAAAAAGCCCTCCGCCCTGGTGGAGGAAGCGTGCTTGAAGTTTAATTTGTCGCCGAAGGACGCGCAGTATTTGATGAAATTTGTCCAGCATGAAAAATCATGACCCATTTTCGA
>JAOZPY010000310.1 GCA_029932495.1 Desulfobacterales bacterium | reverse complement strand
AGCCGCCAATGGTCTCATCATCCCCGGTCACAAGGGGGGTATAATCGATATTGGGAGGCGCCCCCAGAAAGTGGGAATGCATGTCATTGGAATGGATGATGGTCAGAGCCGTTTCCGCCGCTGCAAACCGCTGGGTCAGTGCCAGAAAAAGAAAAATTGTCAGAACAATAGACAGCTGTTTCATAGTTAAACCTCCAGGGCCGGATTAGACCCTCCTGTAAAAATCTGTGCCAGGTTGCGGGCCAGTAATCGCAATGAGCCCTGGACCTTGAACCCTGAACCCTGGACCCTTTTTGTGCTGAAAGATAGAGACGAACTTAAAATGTTTGACGACATGTTATTTCAAAATCTCCGCCCCACTCCTTACTTCGGATACCCGGTGATTTTCCGGATGCGCTCATACAGCGGTTTGAGCCGTTTGTACATCCGCCGGTAGACATCATGATACAGCTGGTCGTAAAGCCGGTGATTTTTCTGGTCAGGCTCGTAGACTTCCCCCACATGGGTCATGGCCGCCACCGCGGTTTTAAAATCCGCATGCAACCCCGTTCCCACCGCCGCATCGATGGCCGCGCCCAGGCCCGATGTTTCGTAGATATGTGGCCGGGCAGTGGGCAGGCCGAAAATATCGGCGGTAATCTGCATGGCCTGGCGGCTCTGGCTGCCGCCGCCTGAAACCCGCAGGCTGGTAATCGGTGTGCGGCTGCGTTTTTCAATCCGTTCTTTGCCCTCCCGCAGGGCATAGGCCAGGCCTTCTAAAATTGATCGATACAAATGCGCCCGGGTGTGCACATCACCAAATCCGATCACGGCCCCTTTGGCCTCGGGACCCGGCATTTTCAACCCCGGTGTCCAGTAGGGCTGCAGTATCAGGCCCATGGAGCCCGGCTCCACGGCGCTGACCAGACGATCAAAAAGGGCTTCCGGCGTCAAACCGGACCGGGCGGCCTCTTCGCGTTCCGGATACCCGAACTGCCGCTTGAACCAGTCGACCATCCAGTAGCCGCGATAGACCTGGACCTCCACGGTATAAAACCCCGGCACCGCTGAAGGATAGGGAGGCAACAGCGCCACAGGTTCAACATATTTTTGATGGGTAACATTGATGGTGGCGGTAGTGCCGTAACTCAAGCATCCCGTATCGGAAGTCAGGCTGCCCGAACCAATGACCTCACAGGCCTTGTCGGCCGCGGCGGCCACCAGCGGCAGGCCTGCTGGCATACCGGTTTGTCGGGCGGCCGGTTCGGTGATGGCACCGAGAATTTCACCGGGAGCCACAAGCTCCGGCAGCAGGACGGGGTCAAACGGCAGCACCCGCCATTTCCAGTCCCAGCTTGACGACCAACGCTGGCGTTTATAATCAAAGGGCATGTAGCCCACCTGGCAACCGATGGAGTCCACAAATTTTCCCACCAGCCGCCAGGTCAGGTAACCGGACAACAGCAGGTATTTATGGGTTTTTTGCCAGACATCCGGCTGATAGGTGCGAATCCAGTTGGCTTCGGCCTCCGCCTGCAGGTAGGCCACTGTTTTGGTGAGCCCGGCAAGCTTGAAGAGCAATCCCCACAGCCCCCCCACCGGCGGCAATCCGTATGTTTTGCGCTGATCCAGCCACAGCATTGCCGGCCTCAACGGCTGACCGTCCGAATCCACGTTGATCACGGTTGCCCGCTGGCTGGTAAGGGCCGCCGCCGCAATCCGTTCGCGCAAGCCTGCATTTTGACGCCAGAGCCCCTGGCAGGCCCGGCAAAGCGCCTGCCAGAAAACTTCCGGGTCCTGCTCTGCCCAGCCCGGCTGTTTGGAGAAGTAGGCCGGCGTGAAGACCACCGTTTCTTTGGCCAGCAGTTGCCCCTCAGAGTCAAAAATCAATGCTTTCAGACTCTGGGTTCCGTTATCAATGGCCAGCACAAGGTCTTTTTCGTTCATGGAATCGCTTAAGGGTTGGTACCTGTCCCGGCACCGAATATTTTCCGGAAAACTGCTCTACCGCCCGCCCGCAGGCCTTCAACGCACAACATCTTCTTCCGGGCGGAAACTGCATCTCGACGGCCCGGCAGGGCATGGGCATGCATCCATTGCATCCGGTAGAGCCGGATTTCTTCTTTCCAGCGTCGCCGGCTCCACGGCAAAGCGCTTTTACACAGTTTGCGGACACGTTTTAGATAGCCCGCCGCGCCCCGTGGTGTCAACAGCCCGATGCGAACCCGCCGCAGGAGCAAATCGTCAAGATGGCGGATTTGCTCGTTGGCGGCCACATGGGGCAACTCGGCCCACAGCGTGTGGGTGCCGGGGATCACCGCCAGGTCTTTTGGCCTTGCCGTAGCTGCGATGGTTTCAGCCGCCATGCCATAGCGGCCGTATAGGCGACGCCAGGCCTGCTCCGGCAGGCCGAAATCTTCAGCGGGTCGGTCGGGAACAACCTCGAAAACCGGTGCCTTGCGCTCTATTACCGTATCGGACGGCAGCCACGAGCGGGCGGCTTTCAGGGCATCCAGTGCCAATCGGCGAAAAGTGGTCAATTTACCACCGGTAACCGTCACCAGGCCGTGGTCGACCCACACGGCGTGTTCGCGCGATTCCTGGGACGGCTCGAGTTTTCCTTCGCTGAGAACCGGCCGCACCCCCGCAAAAGCGCACAGGCAGTTTTCCAGCGAAAGGCCCAGGGAGGGGAACACCGCCTGCAGACCTTCCATGAGGTAAGCTGCCTCCGCTGCGGTGATGTTCGGTTCGATGGACAGATCCTGGGAATGATCGATATCGGTGGTGCCCACCAGCACCGCACCCTCCCATGGGATCGCGAAAACGGGCCGTCCATCCCGTGGGTGTACGAAACTCAGTCCCTCGGTCAACGGCAGGGCTCCGGCAGGAAACACCAGGTGGCTGCCGCGCAAGGGGCGCAGATGACGCTGGGGGTCCGGTGAAGGGTGCAATTTTTCAGCCCAGACCCCGGTGGCATTGATCACTGCCGGGCATTCCAATGTCCGTGCCCGCCCGGTTTCGACATCCTGCACCTCTACTCCCGTCACATCGTTGTCTTGGCGGATGATGCGACGAACGGCTGTATAATTCAGGGCACTGGCTCCGGCAGCCACCGCTTCATTGATGAGTCGCAGCACCAGCCGGCTGTCATCAACCTGGGCATCGAAAAATTGGAATCCACCCGTCAGCCCCCGCCGGTTGATATGGGGAAGCATCCGGCTGAAGGCGGCCGCATCATAATAATGATGCTGCCGCTCCCGGGCCATGATATCATAAAGCGAAAGCCCGACCTGCAGCGTACGCCTGCCGGGACGCTGGTCTTCAAAAATCGGCAACAAAAACCCGAGGGGCTCCACCAGCCCGGGGGCTTCTTTGAGCAGCCGTTCGCGTTCCTCAACAGCCGTTTTGGTCATTAAAAAACGCCCCTCCTTGAGATAGCGCAAACCGCCATGGACCAGTTTGGATGATCTGCTGGAGGTTCCCCAGGCAAAATCCTTCTGTTCAAACAAAACCGCCTGCAGCCCTGCCCGGATCGCTTCCCGCAGGATGCCGGCCCCGGTAATTCCGCCCCCGATGACGATCACATCCCAGGTTTGAGGCAACTGGCTGATATCCATGATGGCTTCCTCAAAAATTGTGCCTTGACAATCTCTGAAAATAAGGCATTTTATTTATTTATAAAACGTGTGGCCGGAAAACACAAAACAATAATCATCAGCGGCCCCCGTAAAAGTTCTGACCGCCTTCTTCCACAAACCGCTGCGGGGTGATGTTTGCAATGATTACGACGGCGAGGTTTCCATGAACGATTTGATTACATTGGTGCTGGCCACCCGCAATGCCGGCAAAACCGCAGAAATCCGGGATCTGTTGACCGGTTTTCCCGTTATCATTAAAAATCTTGACGATTTCGGCCCCACGCCTCCTGTGGTGGAGGACGGGGACAGCTTTGATGAAAATGCATATAAAAAATCCAGCTTCGTTTCCCGGGTGCTCGGCCTGCCGGCCCTGGCCGATGATTCCGGGCTGGTGGTCTCCGCCCTTGACGGGGCTCCGGGAATCCACTCGGCCCGCTGGGCCGGTGAAAATGCCACGGATCGCCAGCGCTGCGAAAAACTGCTGGATGCAATGAAGGGTAAAACCGATCGTCGGGCGTCCTTTGAATGTGTCCTGTCACTGGCTGTTCCCAGCGGAGCCGCCCTGACCTATGAGGCTCGCTGCGAGGGATTGATCGCCGAAACGCCGGGCGGTGAGAACGGATTCGGTTACGATCCGATTTTCTATTATCCGCCGCTGAAAAAAACCTTTGCCCAGTT
>JAOZPY010000309.1 GCA_029932495.1 Desulfobacterales bacterium | reverse complement strand
TTCTTACCAGGCCGATGCGGTACTGGTTTTCCAGCAGTTCGCCCACGGCGCGAACCCGGCGGTTGCCCAAATGATCGATATCGTCCACCACTCCCTGGGTGTCGCGCAGCTCAATCAGGGCTTTGGCCGTCAGCAAAATATCTTCCTTGCGCAGGATGCTCAAATCAACCTCACTGCTGATGCCCAGGCGCTGGTTGATTTTCAAACGTCCGACCCCGGAAAGATCGTAATACGTCGAGCGAAAAAACAGGTTGTCCAGAAAATCCTGAGCCACTTCGGGAGTGGCTGGATTGCCGGGGCGCAAGCGGCGATAAATTTCAATCAGCGCTTCTTCCTTGGTTTCCACCTTATCCATCGCAAGCGTTTTGCGGATGGACTCCCCGGCTGAATAGCCGTCGATAAAAAGCAGCTCGAATTCGTTGACACCTGCCTCAGCGAGCCGGGCCAGATTTTCTTCATCCACCGTCTCGTTGGCCTTGACGATGGGCTCGCCGCTGTCCGGATCCAGGATATTTAACCCAAAGGCCCGATCAATGACCTCGTCAAGGTTGATGGGAATAATTTCTGCACCGGTCGATTTCAATCGTTTGATGGCCCGCCGCGTAAAAAGGCGCCCCTTTTTCACCAGCACATCACCGGTTTCAGGATCTTTGACGTCCTTGCTGGCGCGCCGGCCCCTTAAAAAATCTTCATTGAAAACCTTAAAAAACTTCTTGCCGCGCACAACGATTTTTTCGGTCCGGTAATAATAGGCCAGCAGATCCTCGACCGAATAACCAAAGGCTTTAAACAGGATGGTGATAGGAAACTTGCGCCGTCGGTCGATACGTATGTAAACGATGTCTTTGGGATCAATTTCCATATCGATCCATGATCCACGCACCGGTATAATTCGCGAGCTATAGATAATCTTGCCGCTGGAATGGGTTTTGCCCTTGTCATGGTCAAAAAACACGCCCGATGAGCGATGCAGCTGGCTGACGACCACCCGTTCGGTTCCGTTAATAATGAAGGTTCCCTTTTCAGTCATCAGGGGGATGGTCCCGAAATAGATTTCCTGTTCCTTGATATCCCGGATATTGGAAACCCCCGTGTCGCCGTCAATGTCATAGACGACCAGTCTGGCCGTAATATGCACCGGCATCTCATAGGTCATTCCGCGGTGAATGCATTCTTCGATGCTGTGTTTTACTTCGCCGAACCGGTAAGATACAAATTCAAGGGAAGCACTGCCGGTAAAATCTTTAATCGGAAACACCGATTTAAAAACAGCCTGCAATCCAATGTTGCGGCGTTTTTCCGGCGCAACGCCCATTTGCAAAAAACGTTGAAAGGATTCGCGCTGCATTCCGATCAAATCCGGAATGTCGACAATTTTTTTTATTTTTCCGAAATTTTTCCGTATGCGCTTATTCGCCAAAGGCCTTTCAGACATGGCATCTCCCATAATTACATGTTTGTAGTCGGTTATCAGTTGTCCATTGTTTGTGGCTGAATACCAGCGGCCTGTGAGCCGAAAGTAATCTTAACAATTTAACAGACTTGAAAACCATTGCCAGCAACTCCCCAATCGAATTCTACATCAATCGGGGTAAATTCAGTCGCCGGTGGTCAGTTATCCTTAATTGCGAGCCCTTGGAAATCCACCTTGGCTTCTTTTCCAAACAGGCAACTGACCACGGACAACTGACATGGAACTATTTAACTTCCGCCTGTGCGCCGACTTCCTCCAGCTGGGCCTTTACCTTTTCAGCCTCATCTTTCGCAATACCTTCCTTGACGGGCTTGGGCAGGTTGTCAACCAGATCTTTGGCGTCTTTGAGGCCGAGGCCGGTAATCGCCCGCACCTCTTTGATGACCTGAATTTTCTTGTCGCCAAAGGCAGTCAGGATAACATCGAATTCCGTTTTCTCTTCGGCTTCTTCACCGGCACCGGCTGCATCACCGGCACCGGCGGCCATCATCGCCACCGGAGCGGCAGCCGAAACACCGAATTTTTCTTCCATTTCCTTGATCAGCTCTGACAGATCCAGAACTGACATATTTGCAATAAACTCAATCACATCGTCTTTGGTAATATCTGCTTTCGCCATTTTTTCCTCCAGTCAAACATTTTTTATATCCGTGGCGGATCGTCTAAATTGGTTATCAACAACCTGCCAATCGCTTGCCACGCATAGAGATTACGCGGCCTCTTTCTGATCCCGCACAGCGCTCAGCACATTGAGCAGCTGCCGTGGAATTTCGGCAATGGTGCGCACAAAAGATGTGGGCACTGCATTGAGCGCAGAAAGCAGCTGCGACAGCAGCACTTCACGGGATGGCAATTTTGCCAGCGCCTTAATCTGCGTAGTATCCAGCAATTTGCCGTTCATCACCCCGACTTTAATTTCAAGGTGCTCATTTTCCTTGGCAAACTGGGTCAGCACCTTTGCCGGGGCAACCGGGTCGTCATAGCTGAGCGCAACGGCGCTGGGGCCTTTGAAAAAATCACGAATCACATCAACATCCGTGTCTTTGGCAGCCCGCGCCAGAAGCGTATTTTTGACAACCTGAAACTCGATGTTTTCTTCCCGCAGTTTACGCCGCAAGGCGTTCATGGCAGCAACATCGAGTCCCTTATAATCGGTTACGACAACAATTGCGGATTTTGTCAATCTATGCCGCAAATCTTCGGCTATCTGTTGTTTCTGGGCTAGTTGCAATCTTTAAGGTCACCTCCTTTCCTTATCTGATCAAAAACCGGAGGTATGAGTTGAAAGCACTGTGCAACGGCGGTCTTCAGGCGCAACTCGCTGAACGGGGCAATCATACATCCGTCTCGGTAGGCCGGCAACGCCGATTATACACTCGCCGACAATGTCTGCAGCGGTGAACCTAAGGTCTTTGACAGAATGATTTTTGTAAGCATGCCAATAGGGCAGTCTCTGTGAATTGTGATAAATCTTGAATGAATGTATCCTTTACAGCCGGTAAAATCTGCGATCATATACTTCACGGCAGACAAATTATTTGAACAAATCCTTTACCTGGGCTGCATCTATCCGGATACCGGGCCCCATGGTCGTGGAAACAGCAATGCCCTTAAGGTAAGTGCCCTTGCTGGAAGCTGGTTTAAGACGTAAGATGGTTTCCAGAAAGGCGGCAAGGTTCTGAACGATTTTTTCGACTCCAAACGAAACTTTCCCCATGGGCACATGAACGATACCGGCCTTTTCGACCCGAAAATCAATTCTGCCGGCTTTCAGTTCTGCCACCGCTTTGGCGACATCAAAGGTAACGGTTCCGCTTTTGGCATTCGGCATCAGGCCCCTGGGGCCGAGCAATTTACCGATCTTGCCGACGGTGCCCATCATGTCGGGGGTGGCCACGGCTTTGTCGAAGCCGAACCAGCCGCCCTTGATCTTTTCGATCAGCTCATCATTGCCCACAAAATCAGCCCCTGCGTCAAGCGCCTCTTTTTCCTTTTCTCCCTTGGCAAAAACAAGCACTTTGACCTCTTTGCCGGTTCCGTTGGGCAAAATCACGCTGCCGCGCACCATCTGGTCCGCATGCCGGGGATCAACCCCCAGTTTTACGGCAACATCAATCGTCTCGTCAAATTTGGCATAAGAAGATTCCAAGGCTTTCTGGATCGCTTCATTAAAATCGCTGAAGATCCCCAGGTTCACTTTTTGCTTGGCTTCCTTATATTTTTTCCCCCGCTTCGGCATTGTTCCTATCATCTCCTTGAATCGTGTTTCGGGTTACAGACTGTTTTCCTATCCGACTTCAATCCCCATACTCCTGGCGGTTCCCGCAATGATTTTGCAGGCAGCATCCAGATCGTTCGCATTCAGATCAACCATTTTTTGTTTGGCAATTTCCTCGACCTGCTTGCGGGTCACCCTGCCGACCCGATCGCGTTTGGGGTCGCCGGCCCCCTTTGCTATTTTAGCGGCCTTTTTCAGCAATACCGCCGCCGGCGGCGTCTTGGTGATAAATGTAAAGGTACGATCCTGATAGACCGTTATCACAACAGGGATGATCATGCCTTCTTCCTGGGCCGTCCGGGCATTAAATGCTTTACAAAAATCCATAATATTGACCCCATGCTGGCCCAGTGCGGGACCGATGGGTGGGGATGGATTGGCCTTGCCGGCTTCTACCTGCAATTTAATTAGTGCCATTACCTTTTTAGCCATTTTTAACTAACCTTTCTATAATTTCTGAACCTGGACAAAATCCAGTTCCACCGGTGTCGCTCGCCCGAAAATACTCACCAGTACCTTGATCTTGCCCTTTTCCTGGTTGACTTCTTC
>JAOZPY010000308.1 GCA_029932495.1 Desulfobacterales bacterium | reverse complement strand
GATTGGCTTAAAAATTAGATTCAGCTTTAAAATTCAAGCAACAATAATAATTAGTGGAGAACTGTGTCCATGACCCAATTTGCGGCCTATAAGAAAATGAAGGAATTAATGACCGCCTATTACATCGAGGCCAAGACCACCAAGGAAAAACCGATTGCCTGGGTTACCAGCGGGGCGCCGGTGGAGTTTTTATACGCCATTGACGTGCTGCCGGTATATCCGGAAAATTATGCCGCCATGTGCGCGGCGGGGCACCAGTCGGTGGAACTGATGGAAGCCGCTGAAGCCGAGGGCTTTTCCCAGGACATCTGCGCTTACGCCCGTACCGATTTTGGAGCGGACATCACCCAGGGCGGGCCGGTCGCGGGTCTGCCGCCGCCGGACTTTTTGCTATGTTCCACCAATATTTGCAAGACGGTGATCAAGTGGTATGAGGTCATCGCCCGCAAGTATGAGGTGCCGTTGTTTATTGTCGATACCCCTTTTTTGCACGACGGTTTGACCGATGAGCTTATCGGATACACCGTTTCCCAGTTTAAAGACCTGGAAAATTTTCTGGCCGGTTTTACCGGAAAGCCTTTTGACCGGGACCGGCTGATGGAAACCCTGCGTTTCAGCCAGCAGGCTGCAGAGTTCTGGAAGAAAATACTGTATCTTGCAAAAATTCATCCTGCTCCGTTCACCAGCCTGGATTCTTTTATCCACCTGGCGCCCATCGTAACTTTGCGCGGGACTAAGGAATGCGTTGACTACTACCAGTTGCTTTACGAAGAAGTGGCCGGCCAGGCCGCAAAGAAGATCGGCTCCATTGCCGATGAACGCTACCGGGTCTTGTGGGATAATTTGCCGGTGTGGTTTAAAATGCGTCGGCTGGAGCAGTTTTTCAATGAACAGAAAACCGCACTGGTCGTCACCACCTATGCCAACAGCTGGGGCGGATTGGGCCATTTTGATGACGGTTCAAGCGCAGATGTTTACAAAGCGCTGGCGGTATCTTACCTCAGTGTTTACATTAATCTGGGCTTTGATGAACGTATCAAGTATCTGGCGCAGTTGATTGACGAATTTAACCTGACCGGCTTTATCATGCATTCCAACCGGTCCTGCAAGCCTTATTCGGTGGGCATGTACCGTCTGCAGGACGAGGTTACCAGATTGACCGGCAAACCCGGAGTTGTCATCGAAGCCGATCAGAACGATCCCCGGGTTTACTCGGACGCCCAGGTGGAAACCCGTCTGGAGGCCTTCATCGAGTCGATGCAACCGGTTGTGTGAAAAGCTATAAAGCTGGGAAGCTAGAGGCGATAAAGCTGGAAAACAACATCAGGGGAGAAACAAAATGCCTTATGATAATCTGATTTTGGAAAAACAGGGCTACATTGGCATTCTGACCCTGAACCACCCGCCGGTCAATGCCTGGAACTGGGCCATGATGTCCGAATTTAAAAAAGCCATTGATGAAATCGAGGCAGATGCGCAGATTCGGGTGATTGTACTGACCGGGGCCGGGGAAAAATGCTTTTCAGCCGGCTTTGATGTCAGCGATGCCGCCAATTCTTCCAGGACAAGCCCCAAAGGGCGCGAACTGTGGATGCGCATCGACCGTTTCAGCAAGCCGGTGATTGCCGCTATCAACGGTTTTGCCATGGGCGGCGGCCTTGAACTGGCGCTGTGCTGTCATTTCCGGATCATGGTGGATGACCCCCGGGCCACCATTGGACTGACCGAGTTGAACCTGGGCATCATTCCTGGATGGGGCGGAACCCAGCGGCTGACCCGGATTATTGGCAGGGCCCGGGCGCTGGACATGATTCTATTCAGCAAACGCATCAGGGCCGGGGAAGCCCGGGAAATGGGGCTGATCCACCAGGTGAGCACCCGGGAAAAGTTGATGGAAGATGCGATGGTCATGGCTGAAGTCCTGGCAAAACGTCCTCCGCTTGCCGTTGGGGCGGTGTTAAAAGCCATTTCGGCTCTGGAATATGAAGGTCTGAAGGCCGGTTTGGAAGCCGAGGAGGAAGGCAGCGCCCTTGTTGGCAAATCCAAGGACTGCATCGAGGGGTTTACGGCATTCCTGGAAAAACGCGATCCGGTTTTCAAAGGCGAGTGAGATTCGCCATTTTATGGGATAGGCTGCGGGCGGGTTGGGAACCAGCGCCGATATACGATGTATCCCGCCACGGCACCGGAAAGATTTGCCGCCGACAGACCGGCCCAAACAGAATTCAAACCCAGGCGGGGGCCCAGCAGAATTGCCGCCGGCAACCCGACTGCGAAAAGACCTAAAAGCAATGTCAGCAAACCAACCTTGGGGCTTCCCAGTCCGTTGAATCCCGCACCGATAATCATTCTGACACCGGAAAGCGCCCAGAACGCCGCGCGCCAGAAAAGAAAATGAATCCCAAGGGTGATTACACCCGTATCGCGAGTAAAAATCGAGATGATCGGTGTTGGAAAAACCAGCGCAACAGCAGCCACCGTCAGCATGAATCCCACAACCAGCACCATGGCCTTGCCAATGGTTTTTCGCGCCCGTTGCAGGTTGCCTGCTCCGTAGTTTTGGCCGACAATGGTCAGAATGGCCCCCGACATACCCAGGGCCGGGAGGATGGCGATGTTTTCGATCCGGGTGCCGATGCCGAATGCAGCGATGGCCAGCGGGCCATAGCTGGATGCCAGCTTCATAAACAACATGAGCCCAATGGACGAACTCATAAAAGTGACCGTGGACGGAATACCAATTCTGAGAATTTCCTTTAAGAGGGGAAAGTCGAATCTGAAGTTTCTGAAGGTCGGTTTGACCATCGATTTTCCGGCCGCAAAATAGCCGACGGCCAGCAGACTCATGGCAAGGCGCGACAGCAGCAATGCTACTGCGGCACCCTTGACCTCCAGCGCCGGGATCGGCCCCAGACCGAAGATGAAAAGCGGATCCAGTATCAAGTTTAAAAGTGTCTGGAAAAGCAGAAACTTCATGGGGGTCTTGGTATCCCCCTCGCCGCGGATAATGCTGTTGCAGAAAACGCCTATAAAAATGAAAATAAAACCGATAAAAATGATGCGGCAGTACGCCAGAACCGCGTCCAGAATTTCAGGCCCGGCTCCCAGCAGAACAAACAATGGCCGTGAAAAAGCCACTCCCAGCAGGGCCAGTAGCACGGATAAAATAATACCCAACGCCAGGCCGTTGGCGGCGATCCGGCCGGCCTTTTCAAGGTCTGCAGCCCCATAGGCACGGGCGACAGCGGAAGACAGGCCGGTGCCGATGCCCATTGCGAAGGATACAAAGAAAAATACGACCGGAAAAACGATGCTTACGGCCGCAATGGCTTCAGGGCTCACCCTGCCGACAAAGATCATGTCGATTACACTGAAGCCGGTTTGAAACAGCATGGCCACAATCATGGGCAGGGACAGCCGAATGATGTTACGGGTCACGCTTCCTTTTAACAGATCCGGGTGGTTGGATTTCGCCATCGTTTGGACCAGCCTGCGGGCAAATTGCCAGTGGTTTGTTTTTTTACGCTTTAAGCGTGAAGTCGTTAAAAATCAAAAGAATAGCATACTTGATGAACTTGTAAAAAGGCTTTTTGTAAAACTGTGCGAATTGCTGCTTGACATGAAAAGCGCAGGCGGCCTAAATTACACACAATATTGAGTTCAAGTTTCAACAGCAACTTTGAAGAGCAACGCGATCGGCAAATGACAGGGGGAGTACGCCATGCTGGATCACGCTATGGGCAAAAAATCAGACTCTGATTCAACCCGTTATATTCTGGCAATCGACCTGGGCAGTGGGGGGCACAAGGCAGCCCTGGTGGCTGACAATGGAGACATCGTCGCCAGTGCCGAAGAAAAGGTGGACACCTTTTTATTGCCCAACGGGGGCGGCGAGCAGGATGCCGGCCAATGGTGGGAGGGGGCCAAAAAAGCGGCTAAAAAGGTGATTGCCGCTTCCGGAATCTCACCGGAAAAAATCATTGCCGTTGCCTGTGATTCCCAGTGGTCGGTGATCGTGCCGGTGGATGAACACTGTGAACCCCTGATGCGGGCCGTGCATTGGAGCGATCAGCGCGGGGGAGCTTACAACCGTAAAATCACGGCCGGTTTTCCCAGCGTCCAGGGCTACGGCCTGTTCAAGCTGCTCAAGTGGATCCGTCTGACCGGCATGGCACCCACCCAATCGGGGGTGGACTCTTTAGGCCATGTGCTGTTTATCAAAAACGAACGGCCGGACGTTTACGCCAAAACTTATAAATTCCTGGAGCCCATGGACTATCTGACCGCGCGTTTCACCGGAAA
>JAOZPY010000022.1 GCA_029932495.1 Desulfobacterales bacterium | reverse complement strand
CCCCGCACCGTGGCCCTCAAAGACGCCGCCCGCAGCTTTACCTACCCCCAGGTCAATGCCCGGGTGAACAGGCTGGCCCACAGCCTCATATCGCTGGGCCTGACCAAGGGCGACAAGGTCGCCGTGCTGCTGGAAAACAGCATCGAGATTGTGGAGGTGTTTCTGGCCACCGCCAAAACCGGCATCATCATTGTGCCGATCAATTTCCGCCTGGTCAGCGCCGAGGTGCAGTATATCGTGGAAAACTCGGATGCCAAGGCCTTCATTGTGCACGATGAGTTTACTGCCACGGTGGAGCCCATCAAGGCCGATCTGAAAAACATACTGCCCGATGGCTACATCGTCGTTGGGCAGCCGCAGCCGGGCTATCAATCCTATGAAGGCTTTATTGAAAATTCACCGGAAACAGAGCCCGAGGCCGACGTCCGGCCGGAAGACACCTGGATTTTGATCTACACCTCCGGCACCACCGGCAAGCCCAAAGGTGTGGTGCGCTCCCATGAATCCCATATCGCCTTTTACCTGATCAATGCCGTTGATTTCGGGTTCAATGAGCACGATTACTGCATGAACGTCATGCCCCTGTGCCACATCAATTCAACCTATTTCACGTTTACCTTTACCTATATCGGCGCTTCGGTTTATATCCACCCGGCTCGCTCTTTTAAGCCCGAGGAAATCTTAAAAATCGTTGAAAGGGAAAAAATCACCTTTATTTCACTGATCCCCACCCATTACAATCTGATTTTAAATGCCTCCGATGAAGCCAAGAAATGTGATGTCAGCTCCATCCGCAAGCTGCTGTGCTCGTCGGCGCCGGTGAGAAAGAGCATGAAACTGGCCATTATGGACTTTTTCCCCGGTGTGGAGCTTTACGAGGGCTACGGCTCCACCGAAGCCGGTATTGTCACCGTACTCAAACCCGAGTACCAGATGAAAAAACTGGGCTCCATCGGCTTTGAAAGCCTGGGCACGGATTTTGTCAAACTGCTCGATGAGCAGGGCAACGAAGTCGGCGTGGGCGAGGTGGGAGAGCTTTACTCGCGCGGTCCCATGCTCTTTGACGAATATTATAAAATGCCGGAAAAAACCGCGGCATCTTTTCGCAACGGCTGGTTTTCCGCCGGTGATATGGCCGTACGCGACGAGGAGGGGTTTTACCGCATCGTGGACCGCAAGGACAACATGATTATCACCGGCGGTGAAAATGTTTACCCCAGCGAAATCGAAGAAGTTATCGGCAGCCACGAGTGCGTGTTTGACTGTGCCGTCATCGGAGTCCCTGACGACAAGTGGGGGGAAAAAGTCGCCGCCATCGTCGTGCGCAAGCCCGGCCTGGATGAGTCCGCCATCAATGAAGACACCATCCGCAAATGCTGTGAAGACAAGATGGCCGGCTACAAACGCCCCAAAGAAATCATTTTCATTGACGAAGATGAAATGCCGCGCACACCCACCGGCAAAATACTGCACCGCAGGCTGCGGGAAAAATTTCAGAAGCAATCTCGCCCAGCACAAGATAAGGAGGAAAAAAAATGAATTACGCCGCCTATGCCACACTGCATGCCCGTCACCTGGCCGATAAAATTTGTCTGATTGAGCGCACGCCTTCCAAAAATCAGCGCCGCACCCTGACCTGGCATCAGTTCAATGATGAGATCAACAAGGCCGCCAATTACCTGTCCAAACAGCTGGGAATCAAAGATGGCGACTTCGTCATGCATTTTCAAAACAACTCGCTTGAATGGCTGGTCACCTATTATGCCATCATCAAGCTTGGTGCGGTGGTGGTGCCCTTGAATTTCCGTTTTCTGGGTGCCGACGTTCTTTACGCGGCCAAAATCTGCAAACCAAAAGCGATAATTCTGGGTTCCGAGTTTCTTCCCGTGGTACAGCCCATCCAAAAGGATTTAAAAACCGTCAAGTCCTACATCTGCGTCGGCGATGACGTCCCCGGGGACATGGTCGATTTTAAGGACATTGCCGCTTCCGAGGACACCGCCGAAGCCATCGTGGAGGTCGATGATCAGCACGACCTGGCCATGATGTTCACCTCCGGGACCACCGGGGACCCGAAACCCGTGCTGCACACCCATTATTCGCTGAACAACACGGCCATCGGCAATGGTATGAGCTATTTTGTTGAAAAAAATGACAACTATGTTTTTTTTCTGCCCCTGTATCACAGCGGCACCATGTTCCTGTGGGCCCCTTTTTATGCCACCGGCGCCACCGGTACGATCCTCAGAGAATTTTCCGACCCCAAATGGGTCATTGAGGCCATGGCCGAAGAAAAGGGGACCGATGTTCTTTTCGTGGTGCCCATTGGCATTGCTATTTTAAATGCCATCAGCAATGGAGATATCAACCTGGCCGACTATGATCTTTCCAGCTGGCGTTACATGGAAATCGGCGCCCAGCCGGTGCCTTTCGATGTAATGAAACGACTGGTTGAAACCCTGCCCTGCAAGGTCTCCAACATTTACGGCATCACCGAGGGCGGCGGCGGCGGTACCTTTAACCTTTATCCGGAGGAAGTGCTGGAGAAACCGGGCTCCATCGGCAAACCCACCTTCGGCGTGGATGCCAGAATTATCGACTTTGACGGCCAAGATCTGCCTTCGGGACAGGTTGGTGAACTGCTGTTGAAAACCAACCGCATGATGAAGGGCTATTACCAGAATCCCGAGATGACAGCCAAGACCCTCAAAGACGACTGGCTTTACACCGGGGATCTGGTGCGCGCCGATGAGCAGGGATATTTTTATATCGTGGACCGGGCCAAGGACATGATCACCTGCGGGGGGGAAAACATCTTTCCGGTGGAAATCGAAGACGCTCTGATGGACCATCCCAAAATCGATGACGTGGCCTGCATCGGATACCCCGATGAACGACTGGTAGAAATTGTGCTGGCCATCGTCCAATTAAAGGACGGCGAATCCATGACCGAAGACGAGCTGATTGAATTTGCCAAATCCAAACTGGCCCTTTACAAGGTTCCGCGGAAGGTCATTTTTGACAAGGTCCTCAGGAATCCCACCGGCAAGTTGATGAAACCAAAACTGAGGGAAAAATACACGGGCCGCAAGGAGGCTTTTCAAAAACTTGACTAAGTGCTCTTATTCCAAAGTCGGATGACAAATGTGATTGTTTTGTTGCACCACCTGCTTGGCTCGAACCCACGACGCATTTAACGGCTGGGAAGCTATGAGGCTATAAAGCTGGAAAGCTTATTAAGGGATAAAATCTTTTCAAGCCTTCTGGCTTTCCAGCTTTCAAGCCCGCTGAAGAAAAATGCTGCCTCGGAGCCTCTGCCAGGAGAATACGAGACCGCATTTATTAATATATAGATTAAAAGGAGCCGAACATGCTGATCACTGAAATCCTCGCACGCAATGCACGGGTATATGGGCAGGAAACAGCATTGGTGGAACGCGACCCGGCCAACGATATCCGCCGGGAAATGACCTGGGAGCAGTTCGATGCGCAAGCCAACCGCGTGGCCACGGCCCTGATTGCCAAAGGGATCAAAAAAGGCGACCGGGTGGTGCATCTGATGATGAACTGCCTCGAGTGGCTGCCTGCGTATTTCGGAATTCTGCGCACAGGTGCCCTGGCGGTACCGCTGAATTTTCGCTTTTCTTCCGATGACATCAAACTGTGCGCCTCGATTGCCGAAGCGAAAGCTTTTATGTTTGGCGAAGAATTCGTGGAACGGGTCACGCCGATCGAAACAGCCCTGGATGCCAGCGTCGGCACTTACGTGTTTGTGGGCCCGGAAGACAGGCGGCCTGAATTCGCCCAGTCTTACGCGGATTTTCTGGCCACCGGAACCGAGCAGGACCCCCGGGTTGAATTTAATCTTCTCGATGATGCGGGTTTATACTTCACCTCCGGGACCACCGGCACGCCCAAGGCGGTGCTTTTAACCCACCGCAACCTCGAGCACGCCTGTTATATTGAAAACCGCCACCACAACCAGACCCACGAAGACACCTTTTTGTGCATCCCGCCCCTTTACCACACCGGGGCCAAAATGCACTGGTTCGGCAATTTTATCGTCGGTGCCCGGGGCGTCATTCTCAAGGGAATCAAGCCGGCATGGATACTGGAGGCCGTCTCCCGGGAAAAAGCGACCATCGTCTGGCTGCTGGTTCCCTGGGCCCATGACATTCTGATCGCCATTGAAAATCAGGAGGTCAATCTCAGCGACTACCAACTGGACCAGTGGCGGCTGATGCACATGGGGGCCCAGCCAATCCCCCCGAGTTTAATCAACCAGTGGAAAAAAATATTCCCCCACCATGAATACGACACCAACTACGGCCTGACGGAAACCACCGGACCGGGTTGCGTTCACCTGGGCCTGGAAAATACCACCAAGGTCGGGGCCATCGGTGTTGCCGGCTTTGACTGGGAATACCGGATCGTGGATCATGAAATGCAGCCGGTGCCGGCGGGCGAACCCGGAGAACTGCTGGTAAAAGGACCCGGCGTCATGAAGGAATACTACAAAAACCCGGAGGCCACCGCCGCCACCCTTAAAGACGGCTGGCTTTGCACCGGTGATATTGCCCGGGTGGATGAAGACGGCTTCATCTGGCTGGTGGACCGGGCCAAGGACATCATCATCACCGGCGGGGAAAATATCTTCCCGGTGGAAATCGAAAGTTTCATCATGGATCATCCCGCCATCCAGGATGTCGGCGTCATCGGCCTTCCGGATCAGCGCCTGGGGGAAATCGTGGCCGCCATCGTCAAGGTCAAATCCGGCCACAGCCTGAGTGAAGAAGAATTGGCCGAGTTTTGCCAGGGACTGCCGCGCTACAAGCGACCGCGCAAAATCATCTTCGGCGCAGTCCCCCGCAGCCCCACGGGCAAGATCGAAAAACCCAAATTGAGAAAACAATACACGGGAGTCAGTGAAAAAATCGGGAAATTTTAAGCCGCCAACTTATGGGTGCCCGATTCTTGTCTCAATGCCTTATGGGCCCAGAAACTTTTTAATTTTTGGGCCCAGGGCGTAAATCAAAAACATGATGTAGAGCACCTGCAAAATTGGTTTAAAAGATAGCGCAAACACTGTCATTGAGCCAAACATTGTCGCCGCCAATGCCAGCGAAATTGCCTGGGAACTGGCGGTGGCCCCCAGAATCAGGATCATGCCCCGCGAATAATCAAATCGGAATAATTTAGCCGTCGCAACGGCCAGCAGGGTCTGAACCAGGTAATAAATAAACAGCCCGGCGGTGACCTGAAAAAACACGATGGGGTGCTGAATGGCTTTGGGGGCCACTTTTGCAACGGAGAAAAAAACAATCAACAAAATCCCAATTGCTGAAACCCCGGGGAAATACTGTTTGACCTCCACGAAGTATGGCATTCCTTTGCGGCGAATGATTTCCCGCCGGGTGAAATACCCGCACGCCAGCGGCACCAGGATATAAACCAGTAAATTCAAGATCAGCTGTTTGGTGTCAATGGGAATAATCGGACCGCCGCTGATTCGCACAATAACGGGTGATAACAGTGGAATCAGCAATAAACCAACAACGGCAATCACCAGGGCATCCTCCACGCTTGCATCCGCAATGCCGCTCCAGCCGATCAACATGTTGGAACAGGGAATCGCGCCTACCAGGATAATGCCAAGGGCCAGTTCGGGCTCGTTGATAAAAATCGTCCGTGACAACCCATAGGCCGTTGCCGACGCCATGAAAAATGCGAAAAACAATGTCAACGAAATCAGTCTGTAGTTGCGCCCCGCTTTTTTGACTTTTTCGACGACCATGCCGGTCAGCATGGGGTACAGCATTAAAAAAACCGCCAGCAGACTGATGGCCCGGATATTGATCCGCTGAAAATCAAAATACAAGCCAATGATCAAAGCCACAATAAAATCGACGGCAACATAAAGATAAAGGCGCTTTTTGATTTGCAGCAATATTCTTTTCATAGAAGTAATTTCTCAGCATGGTGTCGTTTGCTTAACCAACCTAGCACGCGAGGATAATGGCATGAATTTCAGCTAAAATTATGGATGCACGCTTACAGCGACCCGTCCAGTTCGTCGGCCACCGGTTTTTTGCAGACCCGGCAGTGCTGGGCCCCTCTGAAAAGCGGCTGGCCGCATGAAGAGCAGTGGTAGCGTTCACACTCGGCCCGGGCCCATTCAATGCTGCCTTTCTCATCTCCATGCCGGGCGACCATCTCCCGCCAGAGAGGAATGGCGCGTTTCATGACCCTGACACCGGTGGCCAGGGGAAAATTTTCAATCATGTCGCAAGGCCACTGCTCACACTGGTGGCAGGAGTAGTAGCCTTTTGATTTTACACATTCCCTTATCGTACAATTTTCGCAGAAGCCATAAAGCATTTTAGGCGGGTCAGGCTGCATACATCCGAGGCATTGGGTTTGTTCCGGTTTGGAGCCATATAGCTTTCCCAGAACCGCCTTGAATTTTTCGTTGCCGTCCCGGGTGGCGATGTAAACGCCACAGGTTCCGCAATACAGTCCGCAGGGGGCCATCAAATCCCGGTTTTTAATTTCGTCCTCACTCCATCCTTGCATGGGTTTTTCCTCCATAAAAAAATATACGCGAAACTTCACATATTTCAGCTGAGTTCATACCTCTTGAAGCGGACACACTTATCGTCAGCGATAAAAGCACACTCCTTACTGCCGGCCTAAACAGTGCCGTTATTTTTTTCATATCACAGGTAATCGGTTTTCAAAATGCGAATATTGATAAATGTCTGAAAAGTCATTCGTAAGCGATATTGACTCCCCCTCTGTCTTTTGTCATATTGGATGAGCAAAAGTACAACTTGGCCATTTACCGTGCCTCAAAACCGGCAAATCGCAGGGGGAAAACCCTATGGAATCAACTGTTACAGCCACCAGCCCGTTGAAACCGGCCACGCCGCTTTCCAGTGAAATGGTCATTTTTGGGGAAATTGTCGAACCCGCCCGCAATGGAATTGTGGTAGTTGATCCTTCGGGCAGGATACAGGTTTGCAACCGGGCCGCCCGCAACATACTGGGGAAAACACGCCGCCAGATCCTGGGCCATCTCATGCAAGACATTTTGCCAACGGCCTGGAAGGATATGGCCGACCTCATTAAAACAGGAAAGCCCCAGATTGCTAAAAAGGTTCGTATTGACAGTACGGTGATCATTGCCAATCGCACGCCTGTTTATCACGAGGGCCGTATCGCTGGTATTCTCAGCATATTTCAGGATATCGCCGAATACAAAAATATCATCACCGAACTGGAAATCTATAAACAACTTAATGAGGAGCTGAATGTCATTATTAATTCCTCCTATGACGGCCTGTGGATCTGTGATCATCAGGCAAAGGTGGTACGCGTCAACCATGCCTCCGAAAAAATGAGCGGGGTAAAGGAAAAAGAGGTACTGGGCCGCACCATACAGTCGCTGGTTGACGAGGGTATTTTTGACAAATCCGTAACCCTGGAAGTTTTAAAAAATCGAACCGCAGTCACCCTGATCCAAAAGCTCCACGACGGTCGACAGGTGCTGGTAACCGGCAATCCCGTGCTGGATGATGAAGGCAACATTCGTCTGGTGGTGGTCAATGCAAGGGACATCTCGGAGCTCAACCGCCTGCATTCTCAACTGGAAGAAAGCCGGGCATTGAATTATCAGTACAGTTCGGAATTGAAATATTTTCAGCAGCAAAAAAAATTCGGATCCCGGATTGTTATTCGCAGTGCCTCCATGCAACGGGTCTTTGATACAGCCATGCGGGTCGCCCGGGTTGAATCCAGCGTTTTAATTACCGGAGAATCCGGGACAGGAAAGGGTTTGCTGGCCGAGCTGATTCACAAAGCATCCGAGCGATCTTCCGGATCGCTAATTCACATCAACTGTAATGCAATTCCCGAATCTTTGATTGAAGCCGAGCTGTTCGGTTATGAAAGCGGTGCTTTTACCGGTGCTCGGCCGGGAGGAAAACCCGGATTTTTTGAAATGGCCGAAGGCGGCACCTTACTGCTCGATGAAATTGGGGAGCTTCCGCCGGCTGTGCAGGTCAAGCTGTTGCAGTTTCTCGAAGACAATGAACTGGTGCGGGTGGGATCTATCACCCCGCGCAAAATCAATGTGCGGGTCATCGCGGCCACCAACCGGGACCTTGAGAGCATGGTAACCGCCGGAACCTTTCGCAAGGACCTGTTTTTTCGACTGAATGTCATACCGCTGAAAATCCCGCCGTTGCGTGAGCGGGTGGAGGACATTCCACCTCTGATCGATTTTTTCTTGAGGCAATTTAATAATAAATGCGGCACCGAAAAATCCGTTTCACCGGAGGTGGTTGATTGTTTGCGTCGCTATTCATTTCCTGGGAACATCCGCGAACTTGCCAATTTAATTGAACAACTGGTGGTATTGACTCCAACTGACCATATCGATCTGGAAGACCTGCCAATTGCGGTCCGCGAAAAAGATTGGAACGGCTGTCTGTTGCCTGCAACTGAGTCGGACTTGACCAAAGTGCTGCGGGAAGTCGAAAAACAGATGATTGTACGCGCTTTAAAGTCCTGTGGTAGCCAGCGCCAGGCCGCCCGACTCTTAAATATCGATCATTCCACCCTCTCACGAAAGATAAAACGTCACCGCATTCAACATGGTGCTGTATTGCACCGTGTTGAATAAATGCAACAGCCCCCGTTTTTCTGCTGAGTATAGAAAAATGCTCATTTTAGCTTATTTCTCCCCTGTCAAGTGGTGCAAAACAGCACCATACCGGCGGAGCTTATAAATCGCCAGGGCCTGTCTATCAGGGTTTTTCAAGTATGGCACGTCTTTTGCCTGTGATACCAGAACGGGGGTAATCTGTTCAATGGTCATCTTCGCAGCCAGCCCGCAATTTTGCACCCTGGCCGCCGCTTTCGCGGGAAACCTCATTCAGATGGGTATTTTTGATCAAATCGCCAACAGCATCTTGCCGGATGGGCAGCATGCCACCATGATTTTGGAAGAAGAATCCGAAAAAATCAATGGCGATCGTGCCTTTTCCATTTTGCAGCAATTGAGCCCCGCACCCATCGCCTACGAAATTCTAAAAAAAGAATTTCCGGCTATCCTGCTGTTCCGTCTTTCGCCGGAGGTTTTGCGTGAAGCGGTATTAAAGCTGACTGAAAACGGATTCAGCCGCTTCAAAGCGATCAACTGCCAGATAAAACGATAGGTGACAAGCGCGCAACAAGAGCAGCGTAGGAAAATTTCATGCCCAAAGCTGGTGAAAATTATCTTTTTTATCAAACCGGGAAAAAGCTGCCTTTGATTCAAAAGGCCGACGGAATCTATTTGTGGGACCATACCGGCAAAGAATATATCGACGGGTGTTCCGGTGCCATCGTCTGCAACATCGGCTATGGAAATTCCAGAGTTTTGAACGCGATTAATCGTCAGGCAAAGTCCACATTTTTCGCCTACCGCCTGCATTTCGACAACGAACCAGCCCTTGCGCTGGCCCGACAACTGGTCTCCCTTGCCGCACCTCATTTGAACCGCGTATTTTATGTTTCCGGTGGCTCCGAGGCCATTGAAACAGCCATGAAGCTTTGCCGACAGTACTATTACAACAGGGGCCAGCGATCGCGAGAAATTTTTATCAGCCGATCACCCGCCTACCACGGGTGCACCCTCGGCGCTCTGGCCCTGACCACCTATGCGCCGCTGGAAATCCCCTTTCGCCCCATGATCAAGCCCTACCCGAAAATACCGGCACCCTACTGTTACCGCTGCGCCTTTCACCTGGATTATCCCGCCTGTGACCTGGCATGTGCCCGCCAACTAGAAACTGTCATCAATGAACAGGGCCCGGAAAACGTGGCGGCTTTTGTCGCCGAGCCTATCGGCGGCGCCAGCACAGGGGCCTTGGTGCCTCCGGATGGCTATTTTGCCGTCATCCAGCAAATCTGCAACCGCTACGACGTCATGCTGATCCTCGATGAAGTCATGACTGCCTTTGGCCGCACCGGCAAGTTTTTCGGCTATGAGCACTGGGATATCAAGGCTGACATCATTGCCCTTTCCAAGGGAATGGCCGCGGGTTACTTCCCTCTAGGAGCCGTTATGGCCCGGGATTCTATCGTCGAAGAAGTCATTCATAATACCGGCTTTGCCCATGGGTTTACCTATGCCGGCAACCCCATGGCCTGCGCCGTAGGCCTTGAAGTGCTAAACATCATCACCGAAGATAACCTGGCCGCCAATGCCGCCCGCATGGGATCCCGGCTGCTAACCGGCCTAGAAAAACTTTCCGAACACTATTCGATTATCGGGCAGGTCCGCGGCAAAGGCCTGCTGCAAGCCATTGAACTGGTTCAAGACAGCCAAACCCGACAGCCTTTTGCTGCCGATCGAAACCTCGGTCAAAGGTTGGCTGATATCGCCTATGAAGAGGGTCTGATCATCTATCCGCGCCGGTCGATCAACGGGCTGCAGGGAGATCACCTGCTGGTCGCCCCACCGCTGATCATCACCTCAGAGCAGGTGACGCAGCTGCTCGAACGGCTTGAAAAGGCCCTGGCCCGCTTGGTTAAAGAGATTGATGCCCGGCGGTAGGAATCGAAAAACAAAATGACAATCAACAAAATCAAACCACTGCAAACTTGCCTGGAATCCGTCACCGACGGCACCACCATCATGGTCGGTGGATTCGGCGTTCCCGGAACACCTTTTGCTTTGATTGACAGACTGCTCGAAACGGGATGCCGCGAATTGACTATCATCAAAAATGAAGCCAATGAGGACGGCATGGGAATTTCAAAAGTGATCGAGGCCGGCCGGGTCAGAAAATTGATTACTTCCCATCTCGGATTGAATGCCACGGTGATCGGTATGATGAACCGCGGTGAACTCGAGGTGGAATTTTACCCCCAGGGAATTTTAGCGGAAAAAATACGTGCCGGCGGAGCCGGCCTTTACGGCATTGTGACCGATATTGGCATCGACACCCTGCTGGCGGAAAAAAAAGAACGCATCAACCTGCAAGGACGATCGCTCATCATCGAACCCGCCCTGCGAGCTGATATCGCCCTGGTGCATGCCGCCGCCGCAGATCACTATGGAAACCTGATCTACGAAAAAAGTGCCCGCAATTTCAATCCTCTTATGGCTACAGCGGCTGGAAACGTGATCGTGGAAACAGAAAAACTCCTCAGCCCGGGTCAGTTGGTACCGGATCAGATTCACACTCCGGCAGCGTTTGTCGATTCCATTGTACAGCTTGAATCCCTGGGCTCGGAGTATGGAATTTTAGAACAGCATGTCTTATAAGGAAAAAATAGCCCGGCGGGCCGCCGCGGAAGTTCAACCCGGAGCGATTATTAATCTCGGGATCGGCATCCCCACTCTGATTGCCGATTTTCTGCCAGACGATGCATCCGTGCTGATCCATTCGGAAAACGGAATCCTCGGCATGGGACTGCGTTGCCGGCGCGGGATGGAAGACCGCAACCTGATCGACGCCGGCGGCAACTATGTCACCCTTAACACCGGGGCATCTTTTTTTGACAGTGCCCTGTCTTTTGCCCTGGTGCGGGGGGGCCGACTGGACATTGCATTTATCGGAACCCTGGAGGTTTCGCATACCGGGGATCTGGCCAACTGGATCATACCGGGAAAATATTCACCGGGAATCGGCGGTGGAATGGAACTGGCCCAAAAAGCACGTCGGCTGGTGGTTACCACCACGCACACCACCCGCAGCGGCAAACCAAAAATCCTTGAGCAATGCCGGCTGCCCCTGACCGCCCGCGGCTGCGTGAACACGATCATCACCGAACTGGCCGTTATCGATGTCACCACCGATGGGCTGGTATTGCGGGAAATTGCGGCGGAAACCGATATAGACACGGTCATGGAACGTACCGAAGCCCGGCTGGTGATACCCAGCCCTCCGCCGATCCATTTTTAATCGGGCACCACTGGAAAGGCTGCCATGAATTTAGAGCCCAGGGAACAAAAAATCATCGACACGGTCAATACATTGGCCGATGATATTATTGACTTTACCTGTCGACTGGTAGCTGAAGCCAGCACCCTGGGCAATGAAAAGTCGGTGCTCAACGTCATGGAAGGTGAGCTTGAATCCCTCGGGCTCGCACCCCGGCGGATACCCATCGATCCAGAGGTTTTATCCGCTCATCCGGGGTTTGCACCGACACCCTGGAGTTATGAAAACCGCTATAACCTCGTAACCACGGAAGCAGCAGCGGGCAGCGGCGGCAATAGCGCCCTTTTCAACGGGCATCTGGATGTGGTCAGCCCTGAACCAATTAAATTCTGGCAGCACGATCCTTTTGATCCCGAGGTGCATGACGGTTGGTTGTATGGCCGGGGGGCCGGGGATATGAAAGCGGGGGTTGCAGCCATGATCTATTCCCTGCAGGCCGTGAAAAAGGCGGGCTTCGGGCTGAACGCGCCGCTGACCCTTGAAACCGTTATTGAAGAAGAGTGCAGCGGAAACGGTGCCCTGGCATGTGTCGCCGCCGGTTATGATGCAGACGCCGTGTTAATCCCTGAACCCTTCGGTCCTACACTTCTAACGGCTCAGTTGGGGGTTTTGTGGTTCAAGGTCTGCATTGAAGGTGCCCCCAGCCATGTGCAATCAGCGACTTCCGGAACCAATGCCGTGGAAAAATGCCACCTTTTAATCAGCGCCCTGCACAAACTGGAAGCCGAGCTGAACGCGGAGAATCGCCCAGGAGTTTATCAAGCAATGGCGCACCCGATTAATTTGAACATCGGCATCTTTAAAGGTGGTGACTGGCCTTCGACGGTACCGGCTGAGGCTGAATTTCACGCGCGCCTGTCCTATTTTCCCGGCATCGCTTATGAACAGATGCGCCGCCGGGTCACCGCTGTAATCACAGCCGCCGCAGACTCGGATTCGTGGCTTAGCAGCAATCCTCCGCAAATTCAATTTTATGGTTTCCGCTCCGATGGTCACAGCCTATCGCGCCGGCAACCGTTCCTGGACCGGTTGAACTCCTGTCACCGGGCACTGACCGATGAGGACGCGCACGAATACGCTGCCACCTGCACAACGGATCTGAGGGCTTTTGTACACTTCGGCCACGGCCAGGCAACCTGCTACGGACCCGTGGCGAGAAATATTCATGCTGCCAATGAAAGTGTAAATATGGACAGTATAATCAATACCGCCAGAATTTATGCGCTTTTCCTGGCGCGCTGGTGTGGTCTGGCCGAATAGCCATCAACGGTGGGATGGTCGGGTAGATAAGGATACGAAAATCTCGTATTTACAGGAGTAACTTCAATGCAAAATAAATGGTGGAAACCCTGGCTTTTGCTGTCACCCTCTCTGACCGCCGTTTTTCTGCTGCTGGTAATCCCGGTGTGTTTCGTGGTGGTCTATAGTTTTTGGCTGCGCGCTCCCACCGGCGCGGATATTCCCGCCTTTCAGTTTGGCAATTATGCTAAATTCTTTGTGGATCTTTTCTACCCGACCGTGCTGATTCGCACCATCCGGGTGGCACTGGAGACCGTGGCGCTTTGCCTGGTGCTGGGCTATATACCGGCTTACTTTTTCTATCGCACCCGTTCACGCGTACGCCCGTTCCTACTGCTGCTCATCATGCTGCCATTCTGGATCAGTTTTATCATCCGGACCCTCAGCTGGATCAACATTCTGGGTGATACCGGCCTGATCAATCATTTCCTGATAAAAAGCGGGCTGATCGCCGAACCTTTGAGCATGCTTTATAATGAAGGGGCGGTGCTGCTGGGCCTGATTCAATATCTGCTGCCTTTTATGATCCTGAACGTTTACGTAAGCCTGGAGGCGATTGACAAAAGCCTGGCGGAAGCAGCGCGCAGTCTGGGGTGCACCGAATGGCAGGCCTTCAAAGAAATTACGCTGCCCCTGAGCCTGCCGGGGGTTTCTGCCGGCTGTCTGCTGGTATTCGTCTTGACTTCCGGATCCTATCTGCCACCCATGATACTGGGTGGGCCCGGCAACGATATGATCGCCAACCTTGTTTTTAAAAGAATCATCGGGACTCTTGACTGGCCTTTTGGATCGGCCATCAGTGTTATCCTGCTGAGTCTGTTGATTATAATCATATACACCTATAATCGTTACCTGGGCATTAATCAGCTGTTTAAAAGCTTTCAGTAAGAGGCGCCATGAAACTGATTTCCGGCTGGTCCCTGATTCGACTGTATACCATTTTAGTATATGTATTCATGTTCGCTCCGATTGCAGCGGTGATCATTTTGTCTTTCAATCCCCAGCAATTCGGCTCCTTTCCCATGGAAGGCTTCAGTTTAAAGTGGTATGTGAAACTGGCGCAAAATCACACCATCCTGGCGGCCTTTAAAAATTCGCTGATCCTGGGCGCTTGCACGGCGGTGCTGGTTACCCTGGTGGGGATCCCAGCGGCCATGGCTTTCGTGCGCTATGACTTCTATGGGAAGAACACGCTCAACACCCTGCTGCTGGCTCCGATCATGATTCCGGAAGTCGTGCTGGGCGTCGCCCTGCTGCTTTTCATCCGCTGGCTGCAGCAACCCAAAAGTTTTCTACTGCTGCTGATCGGGCACGTGGTCATTACCCTGCCCTATGTCCTGCTGGTGGTGCAGGCCCGGCTGGTAACAATAAAAAGAGAATACGAAGAGGCCGCCCTGGTACTGGGAGCCAACCCGCTGCAAACTTTCAGGGAAATTACACTGCCGCTGTTAATGCCGGCGATATTTGCCGGTATGCTGTTCGCATTCACCATTTCCTTTGATGATGTGACGGCCACTTTGTTTTGGGCCACCGCCCGCAATCAAACGGTACCAGTAAAAATTTTTGGCATGCTGCGAAATTCCATCAGCCCGGAAATCAATGCGCTGGGTGCTGTAATGATTTTTCTGACCATTTCCATACTGCTGATGGCGGGATTTCTCTCCCGCCGCTTCACCAGGGGGCGAAACAATTAGAGGGATCCGATTAAAACCATGGCGGTTTAAACTTTGTCCCGGCGGTGATAATAACCACCGCCTATAATGAAAGGAGGAACACATGAAAAAAGAATTGGAAAAACAACTGGATGATGCGCACGAACGCTACCGGCAGGGCAAAATGACGCGACGCGATTTTATGCGCATTGTCGGTATCACAGGGGCTGCCGCCGGGCTCGTGGGCGGACCGTTCGGATACATTGTGCGAAAAGCAGGGGCCGCCAAATCCATTCGGTTTGACGGCTGGGGCGGGGTGGTCTCCGAGGCCTTTCGCAAGTATGCCTTCAAACCGTTTACCAAGGCAACAGGCATCGAGGTCATCGACGGTGAATTCGGCGATATGGATACTTACCTGACCCGCGTCAAGGCATCGTTTCCACCCGGCGGAGAATTTAACCTGGCCCATTTGAGCGGCGTGTTTGACTACGCCCGTTACATCGGATTGGGATTCGGAGCGGTTCTGGATGAAAGCAAAATCCCCAATCTGGCCAACGTAATGCAGGCCATGATCAAGCCTTACCGGGCCATTTCCAATGGTACGCTTTCGGCCGTGCCCTATGACCTGGGGCAAACCGGCATTGCATACAATACCAAATACATTCCCAAGGCCAAGGCTGAAAAACTCGGCGCCGCGCTTCTCTGGGACAAGGCGCTCAACAAAAAGCTGGGAAGCTGGGGCGACTGGCGCACCAATATCTGGTATGCAGCTTTGAAAACTG